>CAZMXF010000191.1:387-5220 GCA_964570015.1 uncultured Oscillospiraceae bacterium
TGTTCAGGATCACGGCGATGGTCGGGTGGAAGGACAGGCAGGAGTTATAGTACTCGCAGGCCTCCATGACGATGACGTTTCCGTGTCCGACGCGGTGCCCCGCGTTCAGGAGCGGGAGCGTCCCGCCGATCATCACGGTGGGGTCCTTGTCCGCCGCCATCAGGATATGCGTGCACATCGAAGTCGTCGTGGTCTTTCCGTGCATGCCGGAGATGCAGATCGCGTTCGAGTAATCGCGGGAGATCGCACCCCAGGCCTCAGTCCGCTCGAAGACCGGGATATTCATGGCTCTCGCCTGGATGATCTCGGGGTTTTCATCCCGCACGGCCGCTGTCCGCACGACGAAATCCGTATCGGCCGGGATATTCTCCGCCCGGTGGCCGATTTCGATATGGATGCCCTTTGCCTCCAGAGACGTCACGTTCCGGCTGCGGTTGGAATCGGAGCCGCAGACCGTGATGCCCATCCCCAGCAGGACCTCCGCCAGCGAGGACATGGAAACGCCGCCTATTCCGATCAGATACCCCTTACGTCCGGGGGACATGTAATTAGAAAACTCTGCCATGAATCTACTCCGTTAACAAAATGCTGTTGAGTTTCTCCCGTGCAGATGATACAATAATTCACATCTTCACAAGCTTTCGTATTATAAACCAGCGCAGGTGTGATTGCAAGCTTTTTTATCCGGGAGGTCCGCAGGTATGGACAGCTGGGACATTCTGAAAACCGAATGCGCTTCGTGCCGGGCCTGTCCGCTCTGTGAGGGGCGGCACAACCTTGTCTTCGGCGTCGGGAACGAGCATGCCGATCTCATGTTCGTCGGTGAGGGTCCCGGGGAGCAGGAAGACCTGCAGGGTGTTCCCTTTGTCGGCCCCGCGGGGAAGCTTCTCGACTCGATGCTGGAAATGATCGACCTCGACCGGAGCAGGATTTATATTGCGAACATGGTGAAGTGCCGGCCGCCGCACAACCGCGATCCGCAGGCGTCCGAGATGGCCGCCTGCCGTGCCTGGCTGGACCGGCAGATCGCCCTGGTCGATCCGAAGCTCATCGTCTGTCTGGGCCGGATCTCCGCCATGGCGCTGATTCGGGAGGATTTCCGAATCACGCGTGAGCACGGCCTGTGGTTCGACAAAGACGGCCGCCGCATCCTGGCGACCTTCCATCCCTCCGCGCTTCTCCGGGATCCGTCCCGCCGTCCGGAGGCTTTTATGGATCTGCGCGAAATACGAAAGGAGTACCGGGCGCTTCAGGCCGCCCGTTAGAACGAATTCATGTCTCTTCTTCAGTTCAAAACCGTTACGCTCTGTGACAAGTCCTGGGTCGATCCCATAGTCATGGCGGAAAACAGTTCCAGTGCCGACTACAACTTCGGCAACATCTACATCTGGGACAAGTTCTACAAGCAGCTGATCTGCCGCTTTGAGGACCGGATGATCACCAAGCTCCGCTACGAAGGGGAACGCGCCTTCGTCTTCCCCATCGGCTCCGGACCGCTGCGCCCCGCCGTTGAGGCGCTGCGGGCTTTCTGCAAGGAAAAGGGATATCCCCTGCTTCTTCGCGGTGTGACGGAAAAGCACTGTCAGGAACTGGAAGATGCTTTTCCCGGGCACTTCACCTTTGAGCTGGAAGAAAACCTGGCGGATTACATCTACTCCGCCGAAAAGCTCGCCACCTATTCCGGTAAGGCGCTCCACGGGAAGAAGAATCACTGCAACCGCTTCGAAGCGGAGCACGACTGGGACTTTCTCCCGCTCAGCCGCGAACTGATCCCGGGGTGCTTGGACATGCTGGATGTCTGGACCGAAGAGAACTCCGAGCGGCTGGAGAGCAGCATCAGCTATGAACACGACGCCATCATCCGTGCCTTTGCGGCCTATGAAAAGCTCGGGCTGGAAGGCGGCGTGCTGCGCAGCGGCGGAAAGATCATCGGCTTCTCGCTGGGCGAGATGACCAGTCCGGACACCTTTGACGTACACTTTGAAAAGGCAGAGATCAACATCAACGGTGCCTATCCCATGGTCTGCCGGGAACTGACACGCAGCATGCTCCGGGCGCACCCGGACCTCCGCTACATCAACCGCGAGGACGACATGGGTCTGGAACCCCTGCGCAAGTCGAAGCTGTCCTACAAGCCGGAATTTCTCCTGCAGAAGTATCTGGCCCGCTGGAGCGACTGAGATGGCGCAGGATCTCCGGGGAGCTGTGCTGCGGGAATCTCTGCCGCAGGACTCAGAGCAGCTTAGAGAGCTCTGGTGCGACACGTTCGGCGATCCGCCGGAGCTGGTCGACGCCTTTCTCTCGCTCCTGCCCGAAATGGGCTGCGGCTGTGTGGCGGAGCACGATGGAAGGATCCTCGGCGCGGCGTACCTGATCCACGGCTTCACGCTGCTCCGGCCGGGGAAGGCGCCCCTTCGCTGCGGCTATCTGTACGCCGTCGCCGTTCGGCCGGAAGCCCGGGGCCGGGGGCTCGGCGCCGCGGTCAGCCGCGGGGCCGCCGAACTGGGCCGGCTTCACGGGGCGGAGCTGATGTGCACCCTGCCCGCCGAAGAATCCCTATACGGCTGGTACGGCGAGATCCTGTCCCTGGCCCATTCGAGCACCCACAGGGTCTTTTCCCGTGACGCGCTCCCCGCGGGGGCGCAGCCGCTTGAAGCAGACGAATACCTGCGGCGGCGGGAAGCGCTCCTGTGTGACATACCGCACGTTCTGCCGAACGAGGCCGTGATGGACTTTGAGGCCGCGCTCTGCAGGATCTCGGGCGGAGGCATCTATGCGCTGGACGATATGATTTTCTTTACTTACCCGGACAAGGAACGCTGGGTCATCCCGGAACTTCTGCCTCTGTCGGCGGCGGACCGGATTCCCGGCCTGAACACCGAAGTCCTTCCCTATCTCTGCGCCGACCGTCCTCTGCCGGAGGGCCTGGTCTGGAATCTGACATTTGACTGAGAATCAGGTGATCTGTTATGGCATTATTTCTGGCTTTTGCAGCCGTCTCCCTGCTTTGCATCTTTCCGCTGGCGCTCACGGTGTTTCACCTGGGCGTCGGGCTTTCGATTCTGGCGGCGGTCGTTGGTTTTTTCCTGCTGCACATTCTCTATGTTCTCTTCTTCGCTCTGGTCACGAGCCCGATTTCGATGGACAAGCCGATGGAAAAGCAGAATCCGCTCTGCCGCTTCGCCTGCTTTGCCACCGCGGCGCTCGTATATCTGTACGGCGGCGTCAAAGCCGTTGTCTCCGGGATGGAGAAGCTGCCGAAGGAAGGCCGTTTTCTCTTTGTAAGCAACCACTGTTCCATTTTTGATCCAATGGTCGTGATGGACAAGCTGCGCGATTTCAACATCTCGTTTATTTCCAAGCCGGAGAACATGGCGATCCCGGTTGTCGGGAAGGTCCTGTACGGCGCCGGATTCCTGGCCATCGACCGGGAGAACGACCGCAACGCACTGAAAACCATCCTGACCGCGGCGGATTATCTCAAACGGGATCTCTGCAGCATCGGGATCTATCCGGAAGGAACCCGCAGCAAAACCGGCGAGCTCCTCCCCTTCCACGCCGGCAGTTTCAAGATTGCCCAGCGCGCCAAAGTTCCCGTGGTCGTTGCCTGTGTCCGGGGCTCCGAAAAGTCACAGGTGGTGAACCCCTTCCGCCCGAACAAAGTCCGGCTCGAAATCCTTGACGTGATTCCGGCCGAGACCGTCTCTGCGTCCCGGACGGACGCCCTGGCGGAACAGGCCCGCGAACTGATTCAGGCTTGCCTCGATCATGGCAAAACGGGGGCCGAATGATGGAAAAAGTCGCCCTCGTCACCGGCTCCTCCCGCGGCATCGGCGCCGCGACCGCGACGCTTCTCGCCCGGGAAGGCTGGGCCATGTGTATCAACTATCTGGAGCAGCGGGAAAAGGCCGAAGCCCTTGTCCGCCGGCTCCGTGAAGAAGACTGCATCGCGATGTGCGTTCAGGCGGATGTCTCCGACCGGGAGCAGGTCGACCGGATGGTCCGGCAGATTGAAGAGTCCCTCGGCCATGTGACGCTGCTGGTCAACAACGCCGGTATCGCCCGTCAGCAGCAGTTTCAGGACGTGGACCCGGAAACCTGGCACAGGATTCTGTCGGTGAATCTCGGCGGCTGCTTCAACTGCAGTCAGGCGGTGATCCGGCCCATGCTCCAGGCGCACAGCGGCTGCATTGTGAACATCAGCTCCATCTGGGGCAGTCACGGCGCTTCCTGTGAAAGCGTGTATTCCGCCTCGAAGCATGCCATCATCGGCCTGACCCGTTCGCTGGCCGCGGAGCTCTCTCCCAGCGGGATCCGGGTCAACTGCGTCGCCCCCGGCGTCATCGACACGGACATGATCCAGGTGCTGGGCGAAGAGACGCTCTCCGTTTTGAAGGAGGAGATGCCGCTGCGCCGCTTCGGAACCCCCGAAGAGGTGGCGCAGTCCGTTCTGCATCTCGCTGTTTCGGAATATATTACCGGGCAGGTGCTGACCGTGGACGGCGGCTTCCTGTTCTGATTGTTACTATTCACTCACAAGGAGGTTTTCTACGATGCGCATGACCGATCTCATCGCGAAGAAACGTGACGGCCAGCCTCTGACCACGGAAGAAATCCGGTACATGATCGCGGACTATACCGCCGGCATCATCCCGGATTACCAGATGTCCGCCATGTGCATGGCGATTCTGCTTCGCGGGATGGACGACCGCGAGGTCCTTGACCTCACCCTCGCGATGCAGCGCTCCGGGGATGTCCTTGACCTCAGTCCCATCTCCGGGATCAAGGCGGACAAGCACTCCACCGGCGGCGTCGGGGACAAGACGAGCCTGG
>CAZMXF010000192.1:0-5197 GCA_964570015.1 uncultured Oscillospiraceae bacterium
GGTCTGAATGTAGTTTTCAATATATTGATCCCTTGTGGGCAGGCCGATCTTGATGTCGTCGTGTATGTTGACCGACTCCACCACGTCCGCATTGAAGCCTGCCGCCTCGATCTGATCGACTACTTTTTTGATCTCCTCCGGCTGCCAGACCTCACCGGGCATTTTGTCGTGCAGTGCCCAGACGATGGTACTTACACCCGGGATCTGCCGAATATCCGAAAGTGAGATTTTGTCATTTCCTTCGCCGTACCAGCGAAAGCCCATTTGCATCGGCATTTTCTACCTCCTTGAATTTTACATGCCCCGCCGGTTCGATCAAATTTCCCGCGGAACCAGCGAAGTGATTGTATCTATTGCTTGAAATACTGAGGGTATGCTTTCCGGACGACGGAACTGTCGACCTGTACCCGTTCCAGATGCGCTCTGAGCCGGATCCGCGCATTCTCGACATCCCGCTCCTTGATGCAGCGGAAAATTTCTTTATGCTCCTCAAGGATTTTCCTGTCAATGATCGTGTACAAAGTCAGATTGCGGACCCGGTCAAAGTGAATCTGCAGCGTCTGCATCAGCTGATAGATCTCCGGCTTGCGGGAGATTTCAAAAAAATACCGGTGAAATTCGTTGTCTTTGATCATCACCTGATCCAGCGCATTGCTGCGAAACGCCAGGTCTTGCAATGTAAGGTTCTCTTCCAGCCTGAAAAGATCCTGTTCGGTCCTGCGCATGCAGACTTCCCGGATCACCGCGTCTTCCAGAGTAGAACGCATAAACCGGGCTTCTTCGACCAGTACCGGATCGATCAGCAGCACGGACGTCTTTTTCTGGGGCTGAATCTCCACGATCTTGACCTTTTCCAGTTCTGACAGGGCTTCCCGGATCGGCGCTCTGGAGATTCCAAGGGCAGCTGATAATTCGTTCTCGCTGATCTGGCTGCCCGGAGCGATCTCGAGATTGACGATGTTTTCTTTCAGAACACGCAGGGCGTAATCTCTTCCCGTTTCACGGGGCAATCGTTCTGGCAGTTTCAAAGGACTCACTCCAAACTTTGTTCTTTTTTATGCGGCTACCCCGTAAACGAGATTCGGCAGCCAGAGAACCGCCTGGGGGAAGAAAATCATAAACAGAATGACCGCAACAACCGCCAGGTAAAACGGCCAGCCATATCGGAAGGTCTCTTCCACCGGGCATTCCATGATGTTGGAGACCGAGTAGAGCGCCACACCGACCGGAGGCGTCATGACGCCGAAGGTGACCGTCGTCATCATGATCATGCCGAAGACCACTTCATCTACACCGATGCTGCGCATCACCGGGAGCAGGATCGGCGTAAGGATCAGCGCGATAACCGTCGTCTCCATGAACATGCCGCATACAACCAGGAAAATGACAACAAGCGCAAGAAGAATGGTCGGGTTGGACGTTACCGAAGTGAGCGCATTTGCCATCGAAACGGTGATGTCGTCATACACGACGCCGTAGCCGAAAACGCCGGAGAACGCAAGGATGATCGTGATCACCGTCACATCCTTGACGCTGTCGCGCAGGGTCTGCTTAAAGGCCTCCCAGGTGAGGTCACGGTAGATCACGCAGCCGACCAGAAGCGCATAGGCGCAGGCAAAGGAGCCGGATTCCGTCGGGCTCATGATACCGAAGCGGATGAGAACAATCAGGAGAATCGGGAACAGCATGGCCCAGATACTCTCGAAGAAAGACGAAAGGATCTCTTTGAAGGGGGCTGCATGCTCATGCTCCGGTTTGTATCCGAAATGATGCGCACTCCAGGAAGTGGCGATCATCAGCAGTACGCACATCAGAATACCGGGAACCCAGCCCGCCATGAAAAGGCGTCCGATGGATACTTCACCGACCGTTCCGAAGATAATCAGGCCCATGCTGGGCGGGATCGTCGCAACAATCAGGCCGGAAAGACCGTTGATGGCGGCAGCCCAGCCACGGGAGTAACCCAGTCGCAGCATTTCAGGTCCGAGAATGCGGGTTTCCATTGCCGCATCGGCAGCGGCCGAACCGGATACTCCGCCCATCAGGGTACTCAGCAGGCAGGAAACCTGTCCCATATTGCCCCACATATGCCCGGTGCAGGCATTGCAGAAGCGGGTCAGGCGTTTGGTAATACCGCAGGAATTCATCAGGTTTCCGGCAAGAATAAAGAGTGGAATCGCCAGCATGGTAAAGCTCTGTGATGTGGAGATGGACTTCTGCACAAGAACCGTGAGCGGGAGGCCGCGAATCAGGAAGAATGCGAGGCCGCTGATTCCGATGGAGAATGCAACCGGCATCCCCAGGAACAGTAAAATGAGAAAAACGATAATCGCATAATACATTAGGCGAGCTCCCTCCCCTCTTCTTTCTTGATTTCAACATCTGCCGGGGTTTTGATTCTCTCCACGAGTTTGATGATCGTCGAAATAATCATGAAGAAGGACCCGGTCGGTACAGCCATTGTCACCCAGCCGTAACTGATTTCAAGGGCTGTGATCTGACGTTTCCAGCCCGTAGATGTCATAATAATACCGTAATAAACCAGAATACCAAGGAAGATCAGAATGAGAATCTTAAACAGAATATCGAGTCCCTTCTGAATCTTTTTGGGGAAATGCTTGACCAGCATATCGATGCCGATCAGGCCGGAACCGCGAACCGCGATATCGCTTCCGAAGAAGATAAGCCAGGCAAATGCAACCAGCGCAACATCCTGTGCCCAGTTCAGCGGGTGTTTCAGTGTGCGCATCAGTGCCGAGATGAAAACCAGTGCTGCCAGTCCTCCGAGAAGAACCATGGCAAGAATCTCTTCAAATTTACAGAAAGCACGATAGACTTTTTTCATAGGCTTGCCTCTCATTTTCAAAAGCGGGGATATCACCCATAATGGGAGATATCCCCAGTTTTTACTGTCGGATTATAGGTTGCTCTCTCGGGACTCAGGCGATGCCGGCTTCCTTGTAGAGCTGCTCGCGAAGCTCGGTCCAGCCAAGCTGTTCATAAGCGGTCTTTGCAGCCTCTTCGAATGCAGGGCGGTCGACTTCAACGATCTCCATGCCGTTGTCGGTCAGGATCTTGGCCATATCGTCCTGGGCGGCCTCAACAGCCTTTGCGGACTCATACGCGCACTCATAGAAGTCGTTCTTCACGATCTCCTGATACTCTTCGGGAAGGGTGTTGAACCAGATCTCGCCGCAGACGACCATGTTGAAGAGGTTGATATGCTCGGTCTTGCTGCAATACTCGCAGACTTCATAGATCTTGCTGGATACCAGGGAGGTGAACTGGGCCTCGCAGCCGTCGATCGCCTTGGTCTGGATTCCGTTGTAGACTTCGCCCCAGCCGATGTTGTAGGCAGTGGCGCCGAGGGCTTCGATGGACTTGGAGTAGGGAGCCGCACCCGGGGTACGAATCACAACGCCCTTGAGATCTTCGGGTTTGGTCCAGGGAGCATGGCCGCAGAAGGAGCGGGCGCCGTCATAGTAGTTGTAGCAGAGGCCGCGCAGACCTTCCTGTGCAAGAGCCTCATCCCAGCCCTTGAAGGTCTCGGTTTCCATGACCTTGCAGCCATCGTCATAGTTGTTGACGAAGTAGGCCATGTTCATGATGCCCATGTCGTGTACATAGCTGGAGAGACGGCCTGCATCAGTGAGAACGGCGATGTTCATTCCCTGCAGGGCCTGGTCGATCATGTCTTCCTCAGCACCGAGCTGGCTGGAAGGATAGATCGTGACCTTGACGTGTCCGTCGGTGTCTTCAAAAATCTTGTCGGCAGCTGCCTTCATGCCGGCATAGATCATGGAGGTGTCCGTCTGGGTGGTGGAAAGCTTGAGTTCATAGGTCTTGTCTGCAGAAGCGGTAACGCAGATCGCAAGAACCATGCACAGTGCCAGGACTAAAGAGAGAAGCTTTTTCATGGATAATTCCTCCTTCAAGATTACGGGGATGACGGCCCCGTGCCGAATTGAGTTCAGTATAGCAAAGCCCTTTGAATCTTGTCAACTAGTAAACAAGACAAAGATTGCATCACTTTTTTGTGCAGCCTGCCTAAAATGGTTTGTTTGACTTTCAGTCACTTGAAATCTGCTGTTTCAGCGGGTAAACTCTTGATCGTAACCAGGGAGGGATAATCGATGGAAATGGAATATTACTCCGCAGGGATTCAGCACAGCGCCGAAACTGTAAAACGATTTGTCCGGCTCCAGTATAACACCTTTGAGTGGTGGCGGAAGCTGCTGCTTTTTCTTCTTTCTGTTGCGGCAATTCTGGCGGGTCTTGCTCTGGGTTCCTCCGTTGCCGCCATTCTGGCACTGTTTGTCGGTTGTGTGATCCTGACCAACATCAATTCCCGTGCCGACTCCGTTGCAGAGCAGACGATCTCCGCCATGCACGGCAGCTTCCCGCTGCTCCACTATACCTTTTCGGAAGACGGATTCACGGATGGAGAAGACCGACCGGTGATTCCCTATGACCGGCTGTTTCGGCTTGTCGAGGATGAGCAGTATCTCTATCTCTTTACGGGAAAAGCAACCGGTTACATGCTGGAACGCGGCTCGGTCCGGGGAGAGCAGGCGTCCGGTGGTTTGATGCAGTTCCTGTCCGGCCGCTCCGGTCTGAGCTGGACGAAACCCTTTTCCCTGCTGACATTTCGGCTTCGGGATGTTCTTCCTTTCCGGAAGTAGATTCCTTTCTTTCCGACCTTTTTTATTTGTTTCCTGATGGCAGTATGTGCAGGAATATAACCGTATTCTGCAAGTGAACCAGAGGCAGCATATAAAATACAAAAGGCCCGAAATCATTGAGGTTTCGAGCCTTTTTCTATGCAAGAATTAGGGTTTTGTCATTAATGCCCTCTTTTATGTGGTGTGAGCCGGTCTGTTTTCTTGGGCGCAGTGACTCTTATGCACAGTTTGACGTTCCGTCTGTAAATTCTTCCTTCTCCGCGTGCTTGTCAATCCAGATCTCGTATATGTTCTGTAATCCTTTATCATTAATATATACAAGTGCGTTGTACGGTTTTGCATCGGGATAAACTACCGTAGCCTTGCACAGGATACAGTAGGTATTCCCCTGTCTGCCGAGTACAGCAATCGGGGTGTAGCCCACGCCAACTAGGCCTTTCATTGCATCATCAAACAGTGTCCGGATCTCTTCTGTGATTTCAGCAGGAACTGAACAATCCCATTCCGGATCATCT
>CAZMXF010000193.1:0-5178 GCA_964570015.1 uncultured Oscillospiraceae bacterium
AGAATGGCGGCGGCGGGGTCGCCGGGGACCAGGTGAATCAGCAGGAAGATGGCGAGAGACACCACAAACAGGACCGGAATCAGCGACAGGAGCCGCTTCAGGAGGTATTTATGCATGTGAAAACGTCTCCTTTCGCAAAAATTCGTTTCACTATATCACAAAACAGGACCGGGTTCAATCCGCAAATCCCGCCCCGGAAGGGGCGGGATTGAATCATATCATGCGGCTGTTCCGGAAACCGGCTCAGGCTTCGACCGGGTGAGCATCCACCCAGACCAGGCGCTCCATGATGAAGGCGCCGGTGATGCCGCTGCTGCAGACACCGCTGAGGTTGTTCGTGCCGAACTTCACGACGGGGACGTACTCCTCGTACATGTAGGCCTGCAGGTCGGCCCAGGTCTGCTGTGCAGCTTCCAGATCGGTCCCGGCGGCGATGGCGGCGAGATCATTCTGGATGCGGTCATCCACGCACCAGCCTGCCCAGGAAGCGGAGAGGAAGAGGTTCATGTTCGGAAGGACCTTCGGTCCGAAGTTGGTGATGAAGGCATCCCAGGCTTCGGGGTGGTTGTTACGGACATCGCTGTAGGTGGAGGCGTCGTAGGCCACCAGCTCGCAGTTCACGCCGATGCCGCGGAGCTCTTCCTGGATAACCTGGGCCTGGGCAAAGAAGTCGGAGACATCGGTGCGGACCAGGATGCGGAACACGTCGTCATCGGTCCAGCCGGCTTCCTCAAAGAGCGCCTTCGCGGCTTCGGGATCGTTCTGGTTGAACTTCTCGCTGCCGGCATCCGTGTACCAGGTGGGGGAGCTTTCGAACATGTAGGAGGAATAGAGCTTGTAGCGGTCGGGGCTGGCATAGGCGGCGAACATCACGTCTTCGCAGTTGATGACGGCCTGAACCGCCTGGCGCACCAGCGCGTTGGAGGCGACACCCTCGGCCTTGTTGAAGATCAGCATGGGCAGCTCCGCCTCGGCGGAGAAGATGGTGAAGTTCTCGTCATCCACAAAGGTGTCGTAATCGTCGCCGTTCAGACGGTCGGAGATGTCGAACTCGCCGGTCTGGATGCCGGAGACGACGGTGGCGTTGTCACCGGGGAAGTAGAAGTACACTTCGTCGTACCAGGCAGTCTTGTAGCCGCCCCAGCCGGAGTAGTCCCCCTCGGTGCCGTAGGGCTGATAATCGGGGTTGGCCTTCAGGCGGATGAACTGGTCGGCCTTCCACTCATCGTAGGCATAGGGGCCGGTGCCGATGTATTCCTGAACCAGTTCGCCTTCACCGACCGCGCCGATGACGGAAGCGGGCATGATGACGGCCTGCTGGCCGAGTCCGGCGATCATCTCATTGAGATAAAGGGTGCCGTTCTCCATCGCGATTTCCACTGTGTAGTCGTCGACCGCGGTGAAGTGCGCGCCGCCCACCAGAGAGTTGGCATTGGCAGCCGCGTCGATCCAGCGGTTCATGGAAGCGACGACGTCGGCGGCTTTCATCTCTTCGCCGTTGTGGAAGAGAACACCCTGGCGCAGGTGATAGGTGTAGACGGTGTTGTCTTCGTTGGTTTCCCAGGATTCCGCAAGCTCGGGAATGACCTTGCTGTCTCCGTTGAAGGCGACCAGTTTCTCAAAAACGGAACCGAAAACGACCTCGGATGCCATGTCCATGCTGCTCATGGTGACATCCAGATGTTCCGGCTGCCCGTCGAGGGCGATGTTCAGGACGCTGCCGCCCGCGGCGAAGGCCGTCGGAGCGAACGAGCAGATGCTCAGACAGAGGGCGAGCACCAGAATGAGAGTGAATGCTTTTTTCATGTTTGTCCTCCTTGGGTACAGAGTTATCCGCGTACCGATTTCCCGGCACGGCGGTCCAGAATGACTCCGTCCCGAAGGACGGGCTTCCCGCCGACGAAGACCAGCTCGATCCCGGCGGGCGGGATCAGGGGGTCTGCGAAGGTGGCGCGGTCGATGATATGCTCCGGGTCGAAGACTACCACGTCGGCGTCTGCGCCCACAGAGAGCCGGCCCTTTTGAGAGAGGCCGAGCTGAGCCGCCGGCAGAACGGTCATCCGCCGGATGGCATCATCCAAAGTCAGTACCCCGCTGCGGACATAGCGGGAGAGCACGCGGGGGAAGGTACCGCACGCACGGGGATGGCCCATGCCGCGGTCGAGGGTGGCGTCGCTGCCGACCATGACCGCCTCGTGCCGGTAGGCCAGGTCCACATCCTCCTGCCGCATCACGTGGCAGATGGTCTTGCAGTCCGGCTGCTCGCGCCGCATCCGCCGGAAGAGCTCCTCCGTGCAGCGCCGGCCGAAGTATTCCGGAAGGCAGAGCTCCAGCACGCTGTAGTCGCAGCCGTAGCGCTCCAGCCAGCCGTCGTCATAGGTGGCGGAACCGAGGCCCGTGGAAAAGGCGTCGTAGGGATAGCAGTCGCAGCAGATGTCCGAACGGAGAGCGCGATAGCGGTCGATCAGTTCCAGGAACCCTGCCATCTGGCCGAAGCCCGCCATGCTCCCGATGTGGGAGACCTGCAGAGGCACGTCCAGCTGCAGCCCCGCGTCCAGGAACTCCCGCGTCGCCGAGAAGATCTGAGCCGCGTCGTCCCGGACATGGGCCGCGAGCAGCTTCCCGGTGCCGCGGATCCCAGCCGCCGTTTCAAGGAACTCCCGGCTGTCCATTCCGGGCTCGTAGCGGATCCCGAAGGAGACGCCGATGCAGCCGCGCTGCAGGGCTTCCCGAATCTCGGATGCCATCTGCCCGCGCTGGGCCGCGGTGGCGGGGGCGTAGCGGTCGAGGCAGCCGGCCTGATGCCGGAAGAAACCGTGGCCGGCCAGCATGGCCACATTGACCGGAGCGCCGTCCCGATCCACGAGATCGAGATAGTCTGCCGGGTGGAGCTTGTTCTCGCCGCAGTTGCCCGCGACGGCGGTGGTCACGCCCATGTGCAGCATGCAGGCGAAGACCGACTTCTCATCGTAGGATTCCAGCTTCCCTTCGGCATCGACGGGATCTTCGTGCATGTGGATGTCGAGAAAGCCGGGGCAGACGATCTTCCCGGAGGCGTCGATCACCTGATCGGCGTGAGCGGCAGGCTCGGCGATGCGATCTCCGTCGATCCAGAGGTCCCGAACCTCGTGCAGGCCGGAAGCGGGGTCGACAACGGTTCCGTTTTTGATCAGTACAGTCATCTGTTCTTCTAACCTCTGCCCTCTCTGCCCCGGCGGGTCCCGCCGGTTGGCACCGGCTCCCGCCCCTTTGAGAGGATGGAGCGATTTTATCAGATGCGAATTGCAAAAACAATTGTACTGCATGTCATAAAGATTGCAAAAAGTGCTGTATCGGATCGTTTCTGAAGATCTGATACAGCACTTTTTCAACTGTGTTTTGGGAATTCGGCTTATTGGTCCAGGGCGACGAGGTCCTCCAGGGTCTCGCGGCGGACGGCAAGATAGCTGCCCTCCTCCGTCAGCATAACGACGGGCGGCCGCGGGAGGCGGTTGTAGTTGGAGGCCATGGAGTAGTTGTAGGCCCCGGTGGTGCAGACGGCGATGTGGTCGCCGCGCTGGGTGTCGATGGGGAGCTTGACGGCGGGCTGGATGATGTCCCCGGACTCACAGCAGCGCCCGGCCAGGTAATAGACGGCATAGAACTGCGCCTCGCGGTCGGCGTGCAGAACGGTGTAGGGCGCGCCGTAGAGCGGGTAGCGGGGATTGTCCGTCATGCCGCCGTCGATGACGACGTAGTACTTGTAGCCGGGGATGCGCTTGACACTGGAGACGGTATAGACCGTCATGCCGGCGTCGGCGACAATGCTGCGGCCCGGCTCCATCAGAAAGAAGGGCAGGGCCAGACCGTATGCGGCGCAGCGCAGCTTCAGATGCTCCGCGACGCTGCGGATGCGGGCGGGGATGTCGATGTGCTTGTCGGTGTCGAGGTAGCGCACGCCGTAGCCGCCGCCCACGTTCAGCATCTCCGTCACGTAGCCGAAGCCCTTGTACAGCTCCGCCATGAAGGCGGTCATCACGTCGATCGTGTCCTCGAAGACCGTCTCGTCGAAGACTTCGGAGCCCACGTGGCAGTGCAGTCCGCGCACCGACAGCGAGGGCAGGCAGAGCGCATCCTGGACAAAGGCATAGGCCTGGCCGGTCTCCATCGGGACGCCGAACTTCACGTCGACGGTGCCGGTGTTGACGGCCTTATAGGTGTGCGGGTCGATGCCCGGCGTGACGCGCAGCAGCACCTTCTGCACGACGTGCAGGCGTGCGGCCTCTTCGGCCAGCTGCCGCAGCTCGTCAGGATTGTCCACGATGAAGTATCCGACGCCGTGCTCCAGTGCGTAGCGGATGTCGGCGTCGGTCTTTCCGTCGCCGTGGAAGAAGATTTTTTCCGCAGGGAAGCCCGCCGAGAGCGCGGTGTGGATCTCGCCCGGAGAGACGGCGTCGATGCCCATGCCCTCCTCGTTCACGATCCGGTACATCGCCCGGAAAGCGGCGGCCTTCCCGGCGTAGAGCGGGAGCGCGCCCTCGCCGAAGCAGTCGCGGAAGGTCTCGGCATACATGCGGCAGTTGTGACGGAGCCGCTGTTCATCCATCAGGTAGAGCGGCGTACCGTACTGCCCGGCCAGCGCCGGAACCGAGTGTCCGGCAAACTGCAGGCCCCCGTCCGGGGCACGCTGAATGTTGTCAGAAAGCATGTTATCCTGCCGGCTCAGAAGCCGATTTCCTCCTTGTGAGCGGTCATGCCGTCGATGCAGGCCTGCATCACGACTGCGGGCTCCAGGCCCAGCATCTCAATGCCCCGATTGATGACCTCGCGGTCGCACTTGGCGGCGAACTTCAGGTCCTTGTATTTCTTCTTAAAGCTCTTGACGCTCATGCCGTCCATCTTCTCCGGCCGCATCAGGGCGTAGGCGTGGACGATCCCGGTCAGCTCGTCGACAGTGAAGAGACTCTTCTCGAGATTGGTCTCGGGTTTCACCTCATCTGTGGTGATGCCGTAGCCGTGGGAGATGATGCTGCGGATGTCGGCCTCGTCGACGCCCTCCGGCTCCAGAAACTCCCGCACGTGGTGGCAGTGCTCCTCGGTGGAGGGGTACTTCTCATAGTCCACGTCGTGAAGCCAGCCGATGGCCTCCCAGTGGTCCCGGTCCTCGCCGAAGTAATCCGCCATTGCGCCCATCGCCGC
>CAZMXF010000194.1:0-5150 GCA_964570015.1 uncultured Oscillospiraceae bacterium
GAATCAAGCGAACTTCACTCTTTGGCTTTAGGCTTTGGATATGCTTATCTCTTCTGCGGATTCACGATATTACGCCAGTCGAGGTCTCCTCTGCGCAGGCCCTGAACCAGGACTTCTGCCGTAGCGGCATTGGTGGCAAAGGGGATCTGGTATTGATCGCAGAGTCTTTCCACCTTATTGATATCGTCAAATCCCTTTGGGTTAGCCGGATCACAGAAAAACAGAACCAGGTCGATCTCATTATAGGAGATTCTGGAACCGATCTGCTGTGCCCCGCCCTGGTCTGCATGCAGGTACAGCGTGATCGGCAGCCCTGTTGCCTCGGCAACCAGTTTCCCGGTCACATGGGTCGCGCAGAGATTATGCTCCGCCAGAATCCCGCAATAAGCAATGCAGAACTGCACCATTAACTCTTTTTTCCTGTCATGCGCCATCAAGGCAATGTTCATTTTCTACCTTCTCCTTTTCTCACATCCACATGTAAGAACATCATACGTCACACTTTATCAAAATCACGATAGAATATTATACCTGTTTTTTCTCTGTTGTGCAAGCGCTTTTTCACATTTACGCGGGTTGCCGGATCATATGGATTCACTGCTCTGCCGTCAGCAGCTCCCCTTGCTTTTCATCATGAGAAACGCTTTTCCTTCTTCTTCCCTCGCCGGACTGGTGAAAAAGAGATAATCGTCCTGATTGGTGATTTCCTTCAGGTTTTTTTCGAGCCGTACCGATCCCGGATGGGCCAGAATCTCCAGGCCGATTCCCTTCCCGGCAGCAAGTGCTTCCGCTGCAGGAACCAGTGTCTTCATTCTTCTGTAATCAAAATGGCCCGACAGCATGACGCCAAGGAAGAGTTTCTGTTCCATCTGCTGCAGACGTTCTTTCCACTTTCTCTGATTCCGGGATACCAGCATTTTCAGCAGAAGCACCTTCACGATGTTGATAACCGGAAACGGCATCAGTCGGAACAGATATCGAAGATAGAGTGTTAGCGGTTCATCCGGCAGACGGATATATGCCACGGGCAGACCATCCTCCAGGATCACTTCCATCAGTGCATCAAAAGCCACCGGTACCACGTGCCAGTGTGCATGCCCGTCAATCCGAACCGCCTGTCCGGTCTGTTCAAAAAGGGGCAGCAGCTTCCGGATCTGGGCCCGGTATTCCTCTTTGATCTGTTGTTTATAGGTTTCTTTTTTTCCGGTGAAGCCGGAAAAGAGCAGCTTAGAGAAAGAGACGTGAAACTGTCCTCTTTCATCCGCCAGGAGCGGAACCTCTGATGCCGGTGCAAGGCATTGTCCCTGCATCAGATTCAGATGAACAGACAGCTGCATTCCTTTCTCCGGCAGGATCTTAAGACATTCATTCAATTCGGGTCCGTTCGAGATGATGCTGGTTCCATTCAAAACACCATGTTCATAACATGCCAGAATGCGTTTGCTCTGCTCGAGGAACAGGCCGTAGTCATCCGCATGGAACTCCGTCATAAGCCTATGATTCCTTTTCTTCAATATTCGCAAACTTGACCACAATAGTTTTACCGATCTGCTTGATATACCCGTCTTCCGGATACAGGGGCATTTCCTGTACGTCTTCACGCTGGACAATCTCTCCCCAGTAGACATTGTTCCAGTTAAAGGTAAAGTTCAGTCCGCTGTCCCGAAGAAGTCCAAAGTAAGAGAAGTTGGCACGATTGTCCCCATAGACAAAAATATGAAAATCTCCGTATCTGGCATACTGATTGGCACGATCCCACAGTTGGTCTTTCAGGAAATTGGGGTTATCTGCCAGTTTCCCCACAAACACAAAACCACCCTCGGGGTTCTGGTCTTCTCCGAGATCCACAGCAACCCGGTTCATCATGGCTGTTGCGTTGTCCCGGCTTTTCAGCATAACATGCTGGTCCACTGACACCATCAGGAAACTCCCATACAGGATAAAAAGCACCATAGCGATTCGAACCCAATCCATTGCTCTGACAAGCCTGTTCCGGCAGTCTCCAATGTCTGTCACACAGAGCAGAAACGGAAAAACCGTTGCGATGGGCATGGTCATCTGGATGGTTGCTTCTCCGGCATCCACCGCAAGAATCAGCGCAATATTGGCAGCGGGAGGAATCAGCACCAGACAGACAGCCGCCAGCAGCCATCTCTGTTTGGGCTTTTCTGCCAGCTTTCTGCCGCCAAGAATCATGTTGAGCGCAAACAACACAATGGTCAGGACTCCAAAGGCCAGCAGTCTCTGATAAATGTTGTGTCTGAGCTCATTCCGGAAGAAATAACGGAAGAATTCCTGATAAGTACTTAGAAAGCTTCTTGGAAACCCGGCGATGATCTTCATAACCGTTACGCTGTCCGCTCCTCTGTAATTCACTGCCTGGATATGGCATAGCTTAAGCGTCAGGTCCCAGATAATTTTATAGACAATGAACGAACTAAGAAGCGAAATCGCAAATTTGCAGAGATAACAACTGACTCTTCTGTAGTCGTCATCCTCCTGCAGAAGCCGGATAATATAGAGCAGTGCGAGCACACAGGCACAGCCGATGTTGGACTGATATAACGCAAGTGCCAGCACCAGGCACATCATCGATACAAGACAGTTTTTCCAGTTCTCTCTGCTCAGCACCCAAGCTGCGAGAACACTCAGCATATAGGCCATTGCAAAAGTCGGCGACGTATACCGAAAGGTCAGCGTGGAGCAGACTGCCGTCGTGACCATGGAAGTCAGTACCAGCAGGTACCCTTTCAAGGAATCCTTCAGTCCGAACCACCAGGCGACAATACAGCTGCCTGTGACATACATAATCAGGGCAAAAACCGAGGTAAAAGGTTCCGGGCAGACATTCATCTGTGACTTCCCGACAAGGGGCCAGAACCATCTGCCGATCTGAATGACCCACTCATAGTTCCGATAATCCGCGCCGCTCCACATTCCGTCGATGGTGTTGGTCAGTTCGTGGGAAATCAGCAGCAGATAGGCGATAATACATGCGATCAGATTGAAAAACACAAATCGGCAAAAGCGTCTTGCCTCGTGTTCGCTGGAACATGTCATTTCTTTATCCTCTTCATATCTCATTCTGCCATTCTGCACAAAGGGATCAGGAAAGCCTCACAACCATCGCATTCCCGATTCTGCGGATATATCCCTCATCCGGGTAAACCGGCATGGTTTTCACATCCTCTCGGCTCCCGACCTCATTCCATGCAGCCTCATCCCAGTTGAAGGTCAGCAAAAGACCCGCATCTCTCAGATAGCCGAAGTAGGATTGAGTGGTCAGGTTCCCGCCAAGCCAGAACTCACCGTAATGTGCGTAAGTGTTGGATCTCTCCCACAGCTGATCTTTCAGGAAAACCGGATTATCCGATGGGCGTCCGATAAAGAATACGCCCCCTTCCGGATTGGTGTCTTCTCCGAGATCTACTGTGACCCGATTCAGCAGGGAGACCGCAGTCTCTCTGCTTTTCAGCATCACATGCTGATCAATCGAAATCATCATCAGACTGCCGCCCAGCAGCACCAGCATACACAGCGTGCGAAAACCTGCGACAAAGCCCAGCCACCGGTTCTTTTCTCCCGCTTGAGCTTCCGATGGGCAGGAATCTGCGACACACAACAGGAAAGGGAATACCGTTGCCATCGGCATCGTCATCTGAATGGAAGACTGCCCTGCGTCGACCGCGAGGATCAGCGCAACATTCGCCGCAGGCGGGATCAGCAGCAGGCACGCTGCCGCCCCGAGCTTTGCTCCCATGGGGCGGGAAATCAGTTTTCTTCCGATAAGAATCACCGTGACAATCATCAGGCAGACGATCATCACTCGAAAAGGTGTAAGCCGCTGATAGACATTATGCTTCAGTTCGTTTTCGAAAAAATAGCGGTAAAAATCCAGATAAGTATCCTTGATTGAGTGCGGAAGCGCAGTGAGAATCTTCAACGCTGAAACATCTCCCCCGCCGCGGTAAGAAGAGGCATCTATACGGCAGAACTTCAGAGTGAGGTCCCAGATCACTTTGTAAAGAACAAAGGAGCATAGGAACGAAGCCGCTGTTTTGCCGGCAAAGCGGAAGATTTTTCCTGATTTCGTTCCATCCTGCAGCATTCGGATTACAAAAATCAACGCCAAAACGCATGCGCAGCCGATGTTGGACTGATACAGTCCGAGCGCCAGTGTCAGACAGGCAACAGAGGCAAGCCACGGAAGAAGCTTTTCCCTGCTGAGCATCCAGGCAGCCAGTACACTCAGCAGATACGCCATTCCGAAAGTCGGTGACGTATACCGATAGGACAGCGATACACATACGGCTGTACTGATCACCGATGACAGGACCAGAAGATATCCCTTCAACGAGTCCTTCACCCCGAACCAGAACGCCACGGCACAGCTTCCGAGGACATAAAAGATCAGGGCAAAGATAGAAGTAAACGGCTCCGGGCAGATATTCATCTGCGCCATGCCAACTGCCGGCCAAAACCAGCGCCCGATCTCAATAACCCACTGGTAGTTTCTGTACTCGGCTCCGTTCCACAGAGCATCGTAGGTGTTCACCAGTTCATTGGAAATCAGGAGCTGATAAGCTGCCAGACTGATCAGCAGGCTGATCAGGGCAAAGCGACAAAACCTCAAAAGCTCCTTATTCTCCCGGAAAGCCATAGGCTATTTTCCTCCATCGTGTCTCTGGCTCGCTGTATCTTCGCTTCCTTCATCTCCGGCCTCAGCCGGGACCGGATACCCGAAACCGTTCATCTCAGCAGCGTCATTTCGTCCTCCGAAGAATCCGAATAGCTGCAGATGTTGATATATGCGTCCATAATGCGTCTCGCGATACGCTGGACGTTTGCACCGGATCCGCCGCGTTCCACGACCACTGCGATCGCAACGTCCGGATCGCTGTAGGGGCCGTAGCAGATAAAAATACCGTCGTTGGTGATCTTTTCACCTTTCTGTGCGGTTCCGGTCTTGCCGGCACAGACCCAGGGGCAGGCCGTCCAGACAACAGCATTCGGCTCATTGATCCAGTCGTTCAACACCATGTACATGCCTTCATGGATCGCCAGCCAGTTGTACTCCGGAGAACGGATGGTATTCAGCACCTCCGGCTCACGTTCATAGATCTTTCTGCTGTAGTCATAATTACGGCCCG
>CAZMXF010000195.1:0-5123 GCA_964570015.1 uncultured Oscillospiraceae bacterium
CAAGTTCGAGGAGACCTGGCTCAAGACCCCGGATGCGATTCTCGCCATTATCAAGGGTTCACTGGAAAACGGGCTGCGATACTTCTCCGGATATCTGGAAAACAACGATGTCGTTCGCGTCACGGGCTACCTGGTCAAAAAGAGTGAGATCGAAAAACTGCGGGCAAAGAAACAGTCGCTCAACAACGTAACAGTCTTCGGCATGGGAGCACAGGACGGCGGCCATGCCCTCGACCGGAGAGTTCAGCAGCGTGATGAGAGCACCAGTCAATAAAATCATCCCCTTTTCCAACGTGGACGGACCCGGCAACCGTACGTCGATCTTTTTTCAGGGCTGTCCGTTTAACTGCCGGTTCTGCCACAATCCGGAGACCATTCATCTCTGCCGGAACTGCGGCGACTGTGTGAAAAGCTGCCCGGCCGGGGCACTCTCTTTTGACGCGGAAGGGAAGGTAGTCTGGGACAGTGCAAACTGTGTCCAGTGCGACACCTGTATCAAAGTCTGCCCGCATGATGCCTCACCGAAAATCCGCTGGATGACGGTGGAGGAGGTGCTGGCAGAAATCAGACGCGCGCTGCCGTATATTGCGGGGATTACAACCTCGGGCGGAGAGTGCACATTGCAGAACGAGTTTCTGATCGAGCTGTTTTCAGAAGTCCGAAAACTCGGCAAAACCTGCCTGATCGACTCCAACGGCTCCTTTGACTTTGAGGCCGATCCCCGTGTGCTGGAAGTCTCGGAGGGTGTAATGCTGGATGTGAAGGCGGTGGAGAAAGACTGGAGCGATGAGTTGATCTCTTTCCCGCGGGACGTGGTGCTGAAGAATCTCGACTATCTGCTTCGTGCTGGGAAACTCTACGAAGTGAGGACACTGATCTTCCCGAACCGCGATCGGGAAAATGAAGAAACCGTCCGTTATGTAGCGGAACACATTCGGGACGGCTGCTTCTACAAAATCATCCGTTACCGCCCTTATGGCGTGCGGGAACGGTATCAGAAGCTGCTCGGAGAGTTTGAGACAGACGCAGACTATGCAGAACGATTTGCCGCACTGGCCCGAGACCTGGGCGCGACAAAAGCATATGTGATATAGAGAAGAAGACACACAGGGGCCGGGCCGCTCCTGTGTGTCTTCTTAAGAAAGTATGATTATCATCAGACGATGAGATCTGTTCAACCGATGCATCGGAGACAGGGAAGGATTGTCAGATAGATTCTGCTTCGATCTTGGCGACAGTATCCTCCCGGATCGCCTGGCGCAGTGCCGTCAGGTACGGAGAGAAGGACACCTTGTCATCGGCATAATGCATATTCAGGTCGTATTCGTTCTCCGACCATGTGCTGAGGTCTGACTCATTGTGCTGGATGAGAGCTTCCAGACTGTCCATGGCCTTGAAGATCCGGGCTTCGAGGGTCTTCCGTTCGGTCATCTCCCGGTACAGGGAGGCCATCTCCTCCCGGAATGGCTCCGGCAGAGTCGAGACCCATTCGGCCAGAAGCGTATCCTCCCGTTTTTCATCGGAGGAGGTTTTCAGAAACGTGGGGATATCCCCGGTGAAAGCCTCACCCAGATCGTGGATCAGGCACATCCGGATGACCTTGTTCATATCCGCCTCCGGGAACTCATCACTGACCCAGTAAGCCATCAGGGAGATCCGCCAGCTGTGCTCGGCGACGCTCTCATGACGTCCTCCTGAGGTATAGCAATGTCGGGTTGCATCCTTCAGTCGCTCCGCCGTATGGAGAGCCTGAAGCAGAGCTGCAGCTTCCATGTGTATTTTCGTCCTTTCCTTTTCCTGGTCTGACCTGCAGGAGCAGACCGGGATGAACACCGATGATGCTGAAGTTTAACCGCCATCCACGACAGAAACGCGGATGGCGGTTAAACTGTATCGACAAGCTTTATTTTGCCTTGATATAGGGTTTGCCGTTGGCAGCGGGAACACGGGATTTGCCGACAAAGAGAATCAGGACAATAACCGTGACCACATAGGGAATCATGGAGATCAGGTGCATATTGACAGCGGAAGAACCGCCGAGCACAACCTTCAGGCCGGAGCAGAAACCGAACAGCAGGCAGCCGATCAAAGCACCGTGAGGACGGAACTTTCCGAAGATCACTGCGGCGATGGCGATAAAGCCCTGGCCGACGATGGAGATCGGACGGAACTGGGTGGAAACCGTCATGGTGACGCAGGCGCCGCCTAAACCGGCCAGAAAACCGGAAATGCAGACACAGGCAAAACGCATCGCAATGACGTTGATGCCCAGCGTCTCACAGGCCTGGGGGTGCTCGCCGCATGCGCGAAGACGTAGACCGAAGCGGGTTTTGTAGAATACGAACCAGACAAGGATTACAGCGAGAAAAACGAGATAGGTGGACGCATAGTTGGCGAACACATTGTCCATGAACCGCCCGAAAACGGTGGATGTGTCAAAGACACCGGAGAAGAGCTTCGGGATCTTCTGGGTTGCCGTCAGAGGGATGGTATCTGTGGAGTTGAAAAGCACCTTGGCGATCATGATCACAATGCCGGGGCCGAGCATGTTAATGGCTGTACCGGCGATGGTCTGGTCAGCACCGAGGTTGACCGTCGCGATCGCGTGCAGCATACCGAAAAAGGCGCCGGCCAGTCCGCCGCAGAGGAAGCCGATCCAGGGGTTGCCGGTAAAGTAAGCGATGACGGTACCGGTAAAAGCGCCGGCGGTCATCATACCTTCGATACCGATGTTCACAACACCGGAAACTTCAGAAAAACAGGAACCCAGAGCGGCATAAAGGAGAGGCGTCGCATAAATCAGAGTGGCATAGAGAATAATGCCGGCGCTGTTCCAGAAGTTTGTCATTTCTTTTCCTCCTTTGCCGCTTCATTTTTGTCCGCCGCGACTTCAATATTCTTCTGTGCACGGGATTTAAATCTCTTGAGATTCTGGAAAATCACAGAGATGGCAATAAAGAAGACGACGGTTCCGACAATGACATTGATCAGCTGTGTCGGTGCACCGACCAGGTTCAGCTTGCTTCCGCCGTACATCAGCGCACCGTAAAAGAGACCGGCGATAAACACGCCGAAGGGATTGGAGACACCGATCAGCGCAACGACGATCCCGGCGAAGCCAAAGCCTTCCTGGGAGGAGAAGATGGAAATGCGGCTGCCCATTCCCATGAGCTGCAGAGCACCGGCGAGTCCGCCGAGAGCGCCTGAAATAGCGAGAGCGGTGATGATCGAGCGGTTGACGTTGATGCCGCCGTATTCCGCGGCAAACTTGTTGAAACCAACCGCCTTCAGTTCATAGCCGAGCGTGGTCTTCTCGATGATAAACCAGACAAGCAGCATGACCACTATGGCGATCAGAATGCCCCAGTTTGCGGTCGGACAGAGACCGACGCTCTTGATAAAGTCCTTGGAGAAAAGCATGCTGGCATTTGCAGAGATGTTCTTGGTTGCTTCCGCGGAGCCTTCGCTTTTGATGGCCGGAATGCCGGCGATAAAGTTGGAAAGATAGAAAGCGATCCAGTTGAACATGATCATGGAGAGGACTTCATTGATCCCCCATTTGGTCTTCAGGAAAGCAACGATGGTGCCCCAAAGTGCTCCGGCTGCCATGGCTGCAAGGAAGCAGAGAGGAATCAGCACCGGCTTCGGAAGATCGGGGAACAGAATCCCGACCACTGCGGCGGCCATGGACCCTACGACGAACTGACCTTCCGCGCCGATGTTGAAGACACCGGTCTTAAAGGAGAACGCGACGGAGAGTCCCGCGACAATATAGGGGACAGAATAGACGATCACATAGGAGAAGCCCTTCAAGCTGGTAACGCTGTTGAGAAGACGACCGTAGGCTGCGCCTACAGAAAGACCCATGATGACCAGGAAAATGGCTCCGACCAGGAAGCCCAGGATGATGGAGAGCAGGATGTGGATGAATGTATTCTCAGATATAAAATCCAGAAAATCTCTTTTCTTTGTCATTTGTCTTTCCCTCCTCCTGCCATCATCAGGCCGAGTGTGTTTTCGTCTGCTTCCTTGCCGGGGATGGAGCTCACGATCTGTCCGTCAAAGATAACCTTGATCGTATCCGAAAGACTCATGATCTCATCCAGCTCGAAGGAGACCAGAAGAACCGCTTTTCCCTTGTTGCGCTGATCGACAATATACTTGTGGACATATTCGATCGCGCCGACGTCAAGACCGCGGGTCGGGTTCACGGCGATGAGCAGATCTTTGTCGTTCTGCACTTCACGCGCGATGATGACCTTTTGCTGGTTGCCGCCGGAGAGGGTGCCCGCAGGCCGCTTCTCGCTTTTGGGCGGACGGATGTCATAGTTTTCGATGGATTTACTGGCATGCTGGAAGATGGGGTCGCGTTTCAGAACTTTCTTGTGAGAAAACGGATGTTCCTCATAGTTCTGGAGAATCAGATTGTCTTCAATGGAGAAATCCAGCACCAGACCATGCTTCTGACGGTCGGCGGGAATACTGGAGACGCCGTGATCGAAACCGTAGCGAGGAGGCTTGTTGAATACATCCACCCCATTCACCAGAACCTGACCGGAAGTGCCCTTGCGCAGCCCGGTGATAACCTCGACCAACTCGGTCTGACCGTTGCCGTCGATGCCGGCAATGCCGATAATCTCGCCGCGGCGGACCTGCAGATTCAGACCTTTGACGATTTCAACACCGCGGTAATCTTTGCAGTGCAGGTCTTTGACATCCAGAACAACTTCACCGGGGGTCTGTTCCGGCTTGTCAACTTTGAAGCTGACCTTGCGGCCGACCATCATGCTGGCCAAATCATTTTCATCCACCTTATCCACATCGACGGTGTCAATGTACTTGCCCATACGGATGATGGTGCAGAAGTCAGCGGATTCCTTGATCTCCTTGAGCTTGTGGGTGATGATGATAATGCTCTTGCCGTCTTTGACCAGATTGTGCATGATGGCGATCAGCTCAACGATCTCCTGAGGAGTCAGAGAAGAAGTCGGCTCATCCAGAATCAGGATGTCCGCACCGCGGTAGAGTGCTTTCAGGATTTCGACACGCTGCTGCATACCGACGGAGATGTCCTCGATCTTCGCATCCGGGTCGATGGAAAGACCGTAACGCTCGGAGATCTC
>CAZMXF010000196.1:0-5101 GCA_964570015.1 uncultured Oscillospiraceae bacterium
GAACGGCACGGGACCCATGTCTGCAAGAATCCGGACTGCTGCGGGATGATCGCCTGGACTGTGTTTTTACAGAAAGACAGGCTGAAGGAAGATAAGCCGATCGTTATCTCTTCGAGATGCCACTTCTGTGGCACCAAGCAAAAGTGGATTCAGGAGATCAAAGAAATCTGAGCGGGAAATGAGCTGATGAGCAGTTGATTTCCGGCTTTCTTTTTTTGCCATGCTGTCCCGCTGCCGGGGGTCGAGTTCCCTTCGGGTCCGGAACAGGGGCCGGGTCCGGCGTCAAGACCGCAAGTTGCACAAATTTCTCTGTGCCCTTTTTCCTTTTTTCCGCCTGTTAAATCTCCCTAAGCGTCAAAACAGGGCTGAATACAAGATCTTGTAGGTTTGTAGCTTCCGTCAATTGTATTCTACCACAAGATCTGGTATCATGTATTTCAGTCCTCCTCCCGCAGCAGCTTCTGTACGATGAGCGGAAAGGACAAAAACCAAACCATAAAAGAGGATGAAAAATGCTTACGTGTAAACTGTGCGGAACAAGAATGGACCGGAAGCATATCCGTCGGGATGGTTCTCTGCTGTGTCCCGAGTGCGGACAGATCTACTGGAAGGCAGCGGTGGATAAAGCCACCCGCGGTCTGGAGCAGAGGGTGGAAGTCAAGCACCTCAGAAGGCCCAGCCTGAGGAGCGCATGAGATGTACGCAGTGATTGAAAAAACTACGCGTGCGGTACTGCGCACCTGCAACACAAAAGAAGCGGCTCTCGTGGCCTGTCAGTTGGAGAAAGACAAGGTCGGCGTTGCGGAGCGCAGCAATATTACAGCCGTCACGATGGATGACGGCGGCTACAGCGAGATCATGTTCTGATCCCGCTTTCCTGCTTCTTTCATAAACTCATTACTGCAAGAATCGGTTCCGGACGCGGAACCGATCCTTTTTGCCGCTAAAAGTTCAAGAATTTGAATAGATAACGTTTCTTTTGTTTATTTTTATCAAAAAAATATTTGGTCAGGATGCCATCTTGTCTTTCTCTGTTTGAAATGATAAACTTTAAACAATGAAAAAGAGTCGCTATTCGGTTTTGGAAAGGAGATTCAGACGGAAAAGCAAAGCGACGGAAAACAGTTACGAAGCCAATTTGAGTGTCTGGAGTGATGAAATGGAACGCGAAAGCGTCATCAAGGATCTGAGCCATCAGATCGAAAACCTGTCCAGACTCCAACCACAGTATCGACTTCACAGGACGGGCGATTTTGATAAGCTCAGACTGAACATCCTCAGCGGGATTCAGGCCAACAAAGTGAATGTCCGACAGGAGCTTGACCCGCATGTCTACAACCTGTACCGACGCTATTTTGACTGATGCCAAACTTCCGGGACCCCGGCTCTCTGCTGAGCCGGGGTCCCAGCGTCAGAAAACAACGCTCTTTTTCCAATCAGATATTGCCATCCTGCGGTACTTTTGCTATAATCTTTTCAGGAACACCCTAATATAAAAATAACCACATCTCTGTGGAAAAAGGAGTCTGCAATCATGAACAAAACAGAACTGGTCAAGAAAGTCGCCGCAGAAACCGGATTCAGCCAGAAGGCCGCAGCTGCCGCTGTCGATTCCGTTCTCGCTTCCATTATGGATTCCCTGGCCGCCCGTGAGCCTGTCACCCTGATCGGCTTCGGCACATTCACCTGCCGTCATCGCGACGCGCGCGTGGGCAGAAACCCGGCCAACGGCAAAGAGATCAAGATCGCGGCAAGCAACACCCCCATCTTCAAGGCCGGTAAGGCATTCAAAGAGAAAGTGAACTGAGCCGGTTCCGCACAATCTGACCGTCAGTCTTTTACACAGCATCCTGGCTGTGTTGCCGATCTTCAGGGAAGCACCTCAGAAATGGGGTGCTTCTTTTTTGCACGCTTTCCTCTTCTCAGCGGAAACATTCCGCCCTGTCGCATGAAAAACCGGGAGACGAATTTTCGTCTCCCGGCCATATTGACGGTATTCCGTATCAGCCTGCGTCCGTTTTCCGACGCAGGCTTCTCAGCAGACCCGGTGCTCTGAACTCGCACGGAACCCCGACCTGACACTTGCCGCAGCCATATCTGGGTGAGTACTTCTCCTTCATGTGCTCAACATGCGCATTGCAGCGGACGTTGTTCTTCCCGTGTTCCAGAGAGATTGCCTGCGCAGGGCAGTTTCTGGCACAGGCGCCGCAGCGGATGCAGTAATCATCGATCCCGGTGTATTTTCGCTCTGTCGCCTGCCAGGCCTCAGATACAATCAGGCTGGCATAACGGCCAGCGATTCCTTTCTCGGAGATGAGGCCTCTCGAAAGGCCAAAAGTTCCAAGTCCGCAGGCATAGGCGGCATGCCGTTCCGACCAGCTGCTGTCCGCGTGGAAATCTGCTTCCCCTTCCGTCGATGTCGTCTCAAAGCTGATCGCGAATCTCTCATCCTGGCTCGGCACGCAGGTATCGATTCCTCTTTCTTCCAGCCATTGCCTGACCCCTGTCATAAACTGCGTGATAAAAGCCTGTCCTTCTATCCTTCCGTACAGCCATTCCGGTGACGGCTCCATCCTGTCTGTCCGGTTGCTTGATCGAACTTTCTCCGTAAACGGCAGAAAAAAGGAGACAACTGTATTTGCAGTAGGAAGCCATTCGACCGGAGTGAGGAAATTTGTACCTATGACTTCCGGCTGCTTGTATTGCCGGAACAGCTCATCCCCTGCATCGGCAAATCCGATCAATGGCAGGTCATAAAGGTCGACGTTTCCCCTGCCGGGTATTTCTACGGTGTTGCCCTTCGTCTCCCCGAAAAGAACCAGGCTGTCCCGGATAAAGGCTTCCTTTGTGTACATTTTTGTCACTTCTTTCTCCGATACGGGTTACGTGATTTTCCGGTATGTGCATGTGTCAAATTGATGCAATTTCGCTCTTTTCCATCTTACCATACCGCCCGCCTGCAGTAAAGACTCTCCTCCGAGAAAAAAGCGGGAGACGCACCCGCGTCTCCCGGTCACAGTTTCAATTACGCCATTTCCGGCTCTGCCATTCTCTCTTCTCTGCTCATCAGGAAGACGGCAAAGCCTGTCATCGCCACCACGGTCAGGTAGCAAAGGATAGACCACACAGGGATCGGGTGCGCTGGTACTGCGGGTACTTCAACTGCCGGCTGCATGAGGACCACGATGAACGAAACAAGGAGCAGGACAAACGATACAATTCTTTTCATAATGCGGACCATCCTTTCATAAAAATATCATAATCCAAATATACCATCTCAATCCTTTTCAAATCAACAACATTTTGTAGCCGCGTCTTAAAAATTTCTCAAGATATTGTATTTTTTGCTCTTCTGTATGATTCTTTCTCCGCCTTCTTGGGTCACAGCGAAGCTCCCCTTCCGGCGCACCGTCCCAAGGGCTCGGTTCCATTCCTGTTCTTGGCAAACCGGGTTTTGTATGATACTATTGATTGCATAAAGAACGGAGGGGCTTTCATGGCTGAGGGATTTATCCGGTTTGACCGGGTCCGAAAAGTATATCAGGCGGGAGAAGTGGCTGTGACCGCGCTGCACGATGCCAGCTTTGACATCGAACGGGGCGAAATCTGCGTCATCGTCGGGGAATCCGGTGCCGGGAAGACCACCCTCCTGAACATCCTCGGCGGGATGGACAGTCTCTCCGACGGCAGTGTCATCGTCGACGGTAAAGAGGTCTCCTCTTTTTCCAAGGCGGAGCTCACTGCCTACCGGCGGCACGATGTGGGCTTTGTCTTCCAGTTTTATAACCTGATCCCAAATCTCACTGCGCTGGAGAACATTGAGATTGCCGCGAAGCTCTCGCCCAGGGCTCTGAATGCCCGGCAGGTGTTGGCGCAGGTCGGCCTGAAGGACCGTGCGGCCAACTTTCCCGCCCAGCTCTCGGGAGGCGAGCAGCAGCGTGTCGCCATTGCCCGTGCTTTGGCAAAGAACCCGAAACTACTCCTCTGCGATGAGCCCACCGGTGCTCTGGACTACCACACCGGCAAGGCAATCCTGAAGCTGCTGCAGGATACAAGCCGCAAGCGGGGCATGACCGTTATCATCATCACCCACAACAAGGCACTCTGCGACATGGCCGACCGGGTGATCCGCGTCAAGAGCGGTACCGTCCAGTCCGTCAGTGTCAATCCCCACGCAACCCCCATCGAAGAGATCGAATGGTGAGCACATGAATACCGAAACCCGGAAAATGCTCCTCCGGAGCATCCGCTCTTCTTTGGGTCGTTTCCTCGCGATCCTCGCCATCGTGGCGCTTGGCGTGGGTTTCTACGCCGGGCTCAAGAGTTCCCAGCCGGATATGCTGCGTTCCGCGGATGACTATTATCACCGGCAGCGGATGTATGACATCCGGCTGATGAGCAGTCTCGGCCTGATGAAGTCCGACCCTGCCGCATTTTTGCGGCTCCCGGGTGTGGACGCGGCGGAAGGGGCCTGCTTTGCCGACGCCTATGCGCGGGTCGATGGCAGCGATGAGGAAGTCTGGCACTTTCAGACCCTGACGGAACAGGTCGCCGTGCCGGAATTGCTGCTGGGCCGTATGCCGGTCAACAGCGGCGAGTGTCTGGGGGATTCTTCCGTGTTCCGAGAGGGAGACCTCGGGCGGCAGATCGTCCTGACGGGCTCCAACAGCGAGGACATCCTGGAGCACTTTATTCAAAGGGAGTATACCTTGGTCGGGATCGCCCGCAGCCCGCGCTTTATCTCACTTGACCGTGGGAGCAGCGAATTGGGTTCCGGCAAGCCCGCAGGGTTTATTCTGCTGCCCGCCGCGGCCTTCACGGACGACGTGTACCACGAGCTTCTGCTCTGGCTGGACCTGCCCGGCGAGATCTATTCCGAGGAATACACCGACGCTCTGCGGCATCTACGTCCCTCTGTCGAGACCCTGCTGAACCGGCGGGGTGTGCTTCGCGCCGAACAGCTCCGGCGGGAGAATAATGCGGAACTGATCCGCGCACGGAAGGAACTGGATGACGGCTGGTCCGAGTACCGGCTTGGGCTGCAGAAGGCAGCACAGGAGCTGGCCGAAGGAGAGCAGAAGCTCCGGGCGGCGCAGGACAC
>CAZMXF010000197.1:0-5091 GCA_964570015.1 uncultured Oscillospiraceae bacterium
CATGATTTAAGAAACTTTTTCGGTAAATCTACATGTGGGAAGTATTAGTAAAATATATAACACTATGATATCTTTTGAGGAGGAATGAACGATGTCTGACTACGCCGAATTTGAAAACAAAATGAAAAAGACCTGCGAAGCCCTGACCGCTCAGCTGGCTACGATCCGTGCCGGCAGAGCCAACGCAGCTGTTCTGGACCAGATCCAGGTGGATTATTACGGAGTACCGACCCCGATCCAGCAGCTCGCCACCGTCGCAACTCCCGATCCGCGCTCTCTGCTGATTCAGCCGTGGGATGCTTCGGTGCTCAAGGGGATCGAGCGCGCGATCCTGGCCTCTGATCTCGGCATCAATCCGCAGAATGACGGACGTGCCATTCGGCTTGTCTTCCCGCCGCTGACGGAGGAACGCCGTAAAGATCTGGCCAAGCAGACCCGCAAATACGGCGAGGAGAGCAAGGTCGCCATCCGGAACATCCGCCGCGATGCGATTGAGAAATTCAAAAAGCAGCAGAAGTCTTCCGAGATGACCGAGGATGACTACAAGATCGCCGAGAAGGACATCCAGAAGCTGACCGATGATTATATCAAGGAAATCGACAAGATTTCCGAGAAGAAAGAGAAAGAGCTGACGGAGATCTGATGGCTGCACCACAGGGAAAACAAACGGCGGGGGAAGGAAGAATTGTCCCCCGCCATATTGCGATTATTCTGGACGGCAATGGGCGCTGGGCAAAGAAACGGGGCCTTCCGCGTACCGCGGGCCATGCCGTCGGAGCGGAAAACTTCCGCAAGATCGCCCTTTACTGCCGTGACATCGGGGTGGACTACCTGACGGTGTATGCTTTCTCAACAGAGAACTGGAAGAGACCCTCCGATGAGGTGAAGACGCTGATGCGCCTTCTGAACAAGTACCTTCACGAGGCGATCGACACAATGGAACGGGACGGTATGAAGCTTCGCGTCTTCGGCGACGTGGAGGGCTTGAGCCCGGAACTGCAGGCGCTGGTGGCGAAAGCCGATGAGATCGCTTCGCGTATCGACGGATTCCAGGCGAATATCTGTCTTAACTATGGCGGTCGCGACGATATCGTACAGGCGGCCCGGCGCTATGCCCGTGATTTTGCGGACGGCAAAACGACCGGGGAACTGACGGAAGAGGAATTTTCCACCTATCTCTATTCCTCCGGCGTACCGGATCCGGACCTCCTGATCCGCCCGGGCGGAGAGCAGCGGATTTCGAACTTCCTGCTCTGGCAGTGTGCGTATTCCGAATTCTACTATACCGACGTCCTGTGGCCGGACTTCACACCGGCTGAACTGGACAAGGCCATCGAGGTTTTCCGCTCCCGCGATCGCCGTTACGGCGGCGTGAAGGCCTGAGTGTCACGCGGAAACTCAACAAAGGAGTAATAACAATATTATGGTGAAAGCGATTTCCATTCTCGGCTGCACCGGGTCCATCGGGCGTCAGACCGCCGCGGTTGCGGAATATACCGGAATCCGGGTTGCAGCGCTGACCGCAAACCGACAGATCGACCGGCTGGAGGAGCAGGCGAGAAAATTCAAGCCCGAGTTTGTGGCGGTTTTTGACGAGGATGCGGCAAAACAGCTGAAAATCGCCCTCGCGGATACCGGGATTCGGATCGGAAGCGGCATGGAGGGCCTGATCGAAGCTGCGACGTTAAACAGCGTCGACTGCGTTGTGACCGCGGTGTCCGGTGCTGTCGGTCTGAAGCCGACTCTGGCTGCCATTGAGGCAAAAAAGCGCATTGCGCTGGCCAATAAGGAGACGCTTGTCTGCGCCGGAGAACTCGTAATGCAGCGTGCTGCCGAAACCGGTGCCGAAATCGTCCCGGTGGATTCCGAGCATTCTGCGATTTTCCAGTGCCTCACGGGGCGCAGGCCCGGAGAACTACACAAGATCCTCCTGACCTGTTCCGGCGGACCGTTCCGCGGCCGGCGCCGTGAAGAGCTCGAGGCGATTACCCCTGCGGAAGCGGTCAAGCATCCGCGTTGGAATATGGGGGCGAAGATTTCCGTCGACAGCGCCACCCTGATGAACAAGGGATTGGAGTTTATCGAAGCGATGCGTCTGTTCGGCGTGACGCCGGACGATATTCAGGTCGTAATTCACCCGCAGAGCGTGATCCATTCGATGGTGGAGCTCGTGGACGGCACCGTGATCGCCCAGATGGGAGTCCCGGATATGGGACTTCCGATCCAGCTGGCGCTGACCTGGCCGGAACGCTGCCCCTCCATGTTTGACCATCTGGACTTCAGCACGCTTCAGGCCCTGACGTTTGAGGCTCCCGACCTGGAGAACTTCCCCTGCCTGCGCCTGGCAATGGACTGCGCTCGAAACGGCGGAACCGCCGGCTGTGTGATGAGCGCGGCAAACGAGGAAGCGGTGCACCTCTTCCTCAAGGAGAAGCTGGGATTCAACCGGATCTATGATATGGCCGCCTCGGCGGTGGAGAGACTGGCCGGAGCGGATGCGTCCAGTCTGGACGTCATTCTGGAAGCCGATGCAGCGGCGCGGCGCTTTGTTCATGAAACCACAGGAGCCTGAACCGCCATGTCTGCAGCTTACGTTATCATTGCGATTCTGATTTTCGGCGTCCTGATCGCCATTCATGAGTTCGGCCATTTCTCAGTGGCAAAGCTCTGCGGTGTGAAGGTCAACGAGTTCGCGGTCGGGATGGGACCCGCCATCTGGAAAAAACAGAAGGGCGAGACGCTCTATGCGCTTCGTGCCATACCGCTCGGCGGCTACTGCGCGATGGAAGGGGAAGACGGCGATTCCGACGATCCGCGTGCATTTACGGCGCAGCCGGCCTGGAAGCGTGTTCTGATTCTCTGCGCCGGCTCATTCAACAACTTCCTGCTCGGTCTTGTGGTGATCTTCTGTCTTTATCTCAGCGCGACGGCCTTTGTCGCGCCGACGATTGCCAGTTTCGTGGAGGGCTGCCCCTATGAGGGAGCCGACGGACTGCAGATGGGAGACCGCTTCGTGAAGGTGGACGGGCATCGAATCTATCAGTATTATGATGTCGGAGACTTCCTTCGTCAGGGGGACGGCACCTATGATCTCGTCCTTCGCCGCGACGGGAAAAAAGTCGTTCTCAAGGATTATGAAATGACCCCGAGGCTTTATGAGGGGCAGGAGAGGGAACTGTTCGGCTTCAACTTCGGCTATGAGGAGGCCACCTTCCCGGTCAAGGTCCGCTACAGCTGGGACACCGCCATGGAATTCGGACGGATGGTCTGGATGGGCCTGGGCCAGCTTGTTCATGGCGAAGTCGGCCTCCGGGATATGTCCGGCCCGGTCGGCATTGTCGATCTGATGGCGGAAACGGGAGAGAGTGCGGAGTCCACCTCCGACGCCCTGTTCAATATCCTCTATCTCGGCGCGTTCATCGCGGTCAACCTTGCCATCATGAACATGCTCCCCATCCCGGCTCTGGACGGAGGACGGGTTTTCCTTCTGCTGGTAACGCTTGTGATCGAGACCGTCACCCGCAGGAAGCTGAACCCGAAGTACGAAGCCTGGATCCATGCGGGCGGCATGGCGCTGCTTCTGACGCTCATGGCCGTCATCATGTTCAACGACATTCTGAAGCTGTTTCAGTAATCTGTTTATAGCGGGCAGCCTGCCGGGCGTCATCTGCGCTGAAACGGCAGGCTGCAATTCAACACGAATTTGAGGTATCTTATGACCAGAAACGAAACCCGCAGTATCCGTGTCGGAACCTTAAGCATCGGCGGCGATGCACCGGTTACCGTACAGACGATGTGCAACACAAAAACCTGGGACGTCGAGGCCACCGTAGCGCAGATCCGTGCCATGCGCTCTGCCGGCGCGGATATTGTGCGCCTCGCGGTCCCCGACGAGCAGTCCGCCCTGGCGATCGACAGGATCAAGGAGCAGGTGGACGTGCCACTGGTAGCCGACATCCACTTTGACTACCGCCTGGCCCTGATGTGCGCCGAGCGCGGCATCGACAAGATCCGCATCAACCCCGGCAACATCGGCGGTCCGGAGAATGTCAGGGCGGTTGCGGACGCCTGCCGGGAACGCCATATTCCGATCCGCATCGGGGTCAACGCGGGCTCGCTGGAAAAGCGCCTGCTTGAAAAATACGGACATCCCTGCGCCGAAGCCCTGGTGGAGAGCGCCCAAGGCCACGTGGACCTGCTGCTGCAGAACGATTTTGAGGATATCTGCCTGTCCCTGAAGTCGTCCACCGTGCCGCTGACGGTAGCGGCATACAGGCTTGCGGCAGAGACCTTCCCGTTCCCGCTGCATCTCGGCGTAACCGAAACCGGAACCGAGTATAACGGCGTGATCCAGTCCTCGGTCGGCATCGGCACGCTCCTGATGGAAGGGATCGGCAACACGATCCGTGTGTCTCTCACGGCGGATCCGGTGCGCGAAGTCACCGCTGGGATCGCGATCCTGAAGGCGGCCGGCGTGCGCAAGGGCGGCGTCAAGTTCGTCTCGTGCCCGACCTGCGGACGGACCGAGATCGACCTGATCGGCCTTGCAACCCAGGTGGAGGAGCGCGTGCGCGACCTGAACCGGGACATCACCGTGGCGGTGATGGGCTGCGTCGTGAACGGACCGGGCGAAGCCCGTGAAGCTGACTTCGGCATCGCCGGCGGCAAAGACCGCGGCCTGATCTTCCGAAAGGGAGAAGTGCTTGGCACCTACCCGTATTCCGAGCTTCTGGACCGTCTGATGGCGCTGATTGAGGAGTCCGATGGCTGAGCATACTCCGTTCCTCCTCATTTTCCCCGGGTGTGCGGACCTGGCGGACAGCTGCGGCGGGCTGGACAGAGCCTACGTAACGGACGTCGTGGTAAACGCCGCGGAGCGGAGCCTGACCGTGTCAGCCTGGTTCCCGTCCATGCCCTCGCCGGTGGACCTGAACCAGCTGCGCGAGCGCCTGCTCCAGGACTACGCCCTGAGCCGCGTGGTCCTGAACCCCGACTACCCGGCGCCGGTCTCCGCGTCCCCGGAACCCCCGGCGGGCGCGGGCGGCAGCCACGGCGATGTCCTGATGGGCCGCGCCATCCGCCAGAGCCCTG
>CAZMXF010000198.1:0-5079 GCA_964570015.1 uncultured Oscillospiraceae bacterium
GCGATTCCGACCTGAAACACAATGGTGCATACTGTCAGAAACAGGGTGTTTTTCAGCGCCGTTCTCATATACGGATCTGTCCATAGCCGCTGATAGTTTTCATACCACGGTTGGTTCAGTCCCTCTGCCGCACGGCCAAGCCCGCCGATCTTCACAAAGGTATTGATGATGTTCTGAAAGAAAGGATAATACAGATAGACCAGCAGGAAGAGAAAGGCCGGAACCAGGAACAGAATCAGCGGGCTTTTCTTCTTGTAGATCATGGAACTCATGCCTTCACCGCCTTACACACAGGGTTTTGATAAGGAAAAGGCTGCTGCATGCGCAGCAGCCTTGCATCGGTTGCGTAGATTATCTGTTGATATTGTCAGTTGAGAGCAATCGCGGAGGCCACGGCATCTTCGGCACTCATCTTGCCGGTGACCACATTCTGAACGTTGGCGAACAGGTCTCCGCGGGCTTCAGCTGTCAGGCTGTCCTGTACCGCACCGGCGATAGCAGTGATGTTGGCGTTGGCATCAGCCGCGGACTGCTGCAGGGGATTCAGACCTTCGGGCTTGGCGCCGTTCACCAGAGCGGTAACCTCGGTGGTGACGAAGGTGCTCAGGACCTCATCGGAGGTGAGCTGGCTGACAAACTCAACTGCGGCTTCGCGCTTGTCGGGATCGTTCCATGCCTTGGTCGTGATAAAGTATCCCATGGAGATGCCGCCGATGGCTTCGGAGGCACTGCGCTCACCCTTGCCTGGGACATAGGCGATGGCAAAGTCGTTCAGGTCTTCCGCGTTCTCGGTGAAGTATCCGACCTTCCAGCTTCCGTCGATGAGGTAGGCGGCCTCGCCGGAATTGAAGAGTTCTACTGTCTCTGCATCGGAAGCGGTCAGGGTGTTTGCGGGGAAGTAACCTGCTTCGTACAGAGCCTTGATGTCGTTCAGACCGGCGGCCCATTTGGCAGCCGCTGCATCATCCGCCGCAGCTGGGACGTCCAGATGGTTTTCTACCGTACCGTTGTTCATGACGGTAAACTCAAACCAGTAGTGGGGAACTTCGACCAGAGAGCAGGCAATGGGCGTATAGCCGGCTTCCTTAATCGTCTCGCAGTCGGCGAGGAACTGATCCCAGGTGTAGTCCGGGCCGGGCACTGCGACGCCGCAGTCCTCCAGAACTTTCTTGTTGACAAACATGTTCTCCCAGTAGCCGGAGGAAGGAACCGCATACTGCTTTCCGTCTGCCGCAACTGCCATCATGCTGTCCTTCATGTTTCCGGCATAATCGGGATACTCGGCGCGGATCTCTTCGAGAGAAACGACCTTTCCCGCGCTGATAAAGGGCTCTGCATCCGCGTTGGTGAAGTAGAAGAGAACATCGGGTTCGGAACCGGTCTCAAAGTCGGTCAGGACCTTGGCCTTCCATTCCTCGTTGGAGGTAGCAGAGCCGTCATTGACCTTGTTTCCGGTGGATTCTTCATAAGCCTTGACGGCATTCTCAAAGTTTTTGCGGTTGCCGTCGTCTCCGCCGTAGGACGTAACCACGTTCAGCGTGACTGCTTTGTCCGCAAATGCGGCCACAGACACGAGACTCAGCATGAGGACCAGCACCAGAAGCATTGCAAGTGTTTTTTTCATATTTGTGCACTCCCTGTTTACAGATTTTTGTGACATGCCTTGCTGTCAGTGTCTTTATGATATCACGCCGGGCTTCGGATGCGTGAGAACTGCCCTTGCCGTTTCTTGTCTGTTTTTGTGAAAAATGGCACAGAATCCGTCAGGTCTCGATCGGGAAGCGAACCTGTGCCAGAATACGCTCCGGCGCACTCTGTTCGATATTCAATCGTCCGGCCTGCCCATAAAGAAGCTCCAACCGCTGTCTGACGTTTCTCAGGCCGACCTGTCCGGAGATTTCGGTGTCCACGACCGATGAGGCCAGCAGTTTGCGAATGCTTTCCAGATCCTCCCCACTCAGGCTGCCGTCGTGCTCGCTCTCCAGCACCATCTCATCCCCGGCCCGGTATACCCGGACGGCAAGTGTACCCCCGTGACGCTGGGCAAGATCATGTTCCACGGCATTTTCCACCAGCGGCTGCAGGATCAGGCGCGGTACCGGCAGTTCCAGCAGTGTTTCGTCGATCTCCCGGTCGATCACCAGACGTTCACCCAGACGCTGAGAAATGATATAGAGATAGGCGTCGACATAGCCCAGTTCTTCCTTCAGGGGAATGCGGCTCCGGCCGTCGCGGCCGAGCGCGGCGTTCAGCATCACGGACAGTGCTTCAATCATCGTGCTTACCCGATCATCGCCTGCCAGCCGTGCCTCCCAGTTGATCACCTCCAGGGTGTTGTTGAGGAAGTGGGGATTGATCTGCGACTGAAGGGCTTTGACCCGTGCCTGCTGCAGGGCTTGCTGCTCCTGGTATGAGCGCTCAAACTGATTCTGCAGTTCCGTGGACATCGCGTTGAAGTGGCGATAGATGCGCTCAAACTCCTTGTTTTTTGCCTCATCGGCAATCTGATAGCCCCGCTCTCCGCTCTGCAGGCGGTCTGTCGCATCCAGCAGCGTCTCCACCGGTCTGGTCACCTGCCTGCGAAACAGCAGGATCATCACCAGCAACAGCGGCAGGACCAGCAGCACCACCGCTGTTACCGCGATCCTCAGCTCCGGAATGTCCGCCAGGATGTCAAAGGGCACTGTCTTTACCTGGAGCTGAAGGCGGTGTCCCTCCAGTTCCCCGTCGTAGCAGAGCACGTCTCCGTTCTGGGTCTCTGCCGGCTCTGCCTGTCGGAGCGTCCCTGTCTCATCCAGCATCAGGTCATCCAGCAAAAGCATGACGCCGCCCGCTCCCCGGATGCTGTCAAAGCTGTCCAGCAGCCCGCTCTTGTCACAGAGCATCACCACCGTGGCGTAGGGGTGGAAGCTGCTGTCCAGGAGGTTGCGCGCAACGTATAGCTCGTTGTCAAACACCAGGATCCGGATTGCCGTGTCCGCTTCCGCCATCTCTTCCAGCAGAAGCGGCTCCACGCTGCGATGGTAGTTTCGCGGGATGCTGTAGCCGCGGATGCCGCTGCTCATAATATAAGGATAAATCTTCAGGTCTTCCCAAAAGCTGACAAATACCGCCTGGAATCGCTCGTCACGTGAGAAGGTCTGCGACAGATACTCTGACACCCCGCGGTATAAAGCCGTTCTGTCCCCGCGCTGCAGATAGTCCCGATAGGCGCTGCGTACCGCTCCGTCGTAGCTCACCGCCTTGGAGCTCTCGAAGACAGCGTTCAGGAGCAGCTCCTCCTGCCGGAGCACATAGCCTGCATCGGTTTCGAGCTGGCCGCGCAGATTCCGCTCATAGTTGGACCGCAGCAGAATGCCCGCCACCGTCAGGATGATCGCGATGGGCAGCACCCAGCACAGCAGGATGATTCTCAGAAGCTTGGTACGCAGAGAACCTGGTTGCTTTTTCACTTGTTTCTCCATGCCGTCATCCTCCTGGTCATTCTCCTGTATGAAAGGCAGCGGAGGGATCCTTCCCTCCGCCTGCATGGGCTTTACAGCCTATAGATTAAGCAGATTCTGCCAGGCAGCGATATAGCCGTCGGCCTGCTCTGTGCTCTCTCCTTCCGCTGCCATTCGCAGCAGCGGCTCTGTACCGGAAAAACGGCAGATTACCCAGCTTCCGTCCTCGAAATACAGCTTCACGCCGTCCTCTCGATTGATGCGGCAGACGTGCTCCATCGATGGCAGCAGGTTTTTCTCAAACAAAAGCTCCTGCAGTTCGCTCTTGCGCGCCGGGGTCATTCGGAAGTCCGCCTCCCGGTAGACCAGTGTCCCGACTGTGTCGGTAATTTCCCGATAGATTTCCGAGATGGATTTTTCCGTTACCGCCAGCATCTCCACCAAGAGCGACGCGGCATAGATGCCGTCCTTTCCGGAGATGTGTCCGCGCACAGCAAGCCCGCCGGAGCTCTCACCGCCGATGATAGCGTCCGTCTCTGCCATTTTGGCCGAGATCCACTTGAACCCCACCGGCACTTCATAGCAGGTTTGGCCGAATTTCTCCGCCACGCGGTCCAGAAGATGAGTGGTGGAGTTGTTGCGCACACAGGCACCCTGCCAGCCCCGGTACTTCACCAGATAATAATAGAGCAGTACCAGCAGTGTATTCGGATGGACAAAGCTCCCCGTCTCGTCGATGACACCCAGCCGGTCCGCGTCACCGTCCGTGGCGATGCCAAGGTTGCAGCAGCGGTCAATAACATAGTTGCTGAGCGTCGTAAGCGTTCTAGCGTTCGGTGCGGGGAGTTTCCCCCCGAACAGGGTGTCATGCCGGTCATGGATGACCTCCAGATCACAGCGGCAGGTCATCAGGATGGTCCGCAGGCTGGTCTGGCTCACACCGTACATCGGGTCAAGCGCCACTTTGAGTCGTGCTCTCTTGATGGCGTCGGTGTCGATCAGGGCGAGGATGCTGTCAATATAGTCATTGGCGGGATTGTCCTCCCGGATGAGTCCCTGCCGCAGGGCCTCGTCATAGTCCACGCTTCGGATCTGTGTCTCGTCGATCTCCGCGATCTCTGCCTCGATCCGGTCCGTCACGCTGCGATCCGCATCCCGGCCTCCTGCCGTGAAGACCTTTACCCCGTTGTAGATTGCGGGATTATGGCTGGCCGTCACCATCATGCCGTAGGGCATCCCCTGCGTCTTGACCACATACATGACAAGCGGGGTGGGAGACGAGCGGTTCACCATCAGCGTCCGGAAGCCATAGCCCGCCAGGACTTCGGCGATCCAGTGGGCAGATTCCTTTGCAAGAAACCGTCGGTCATATCCGACGCAGAGTTCTTCTCCCGCATACCCCTCTTTCGCCATCAGGCTGCAGAGTCCCGCCGCCAGCAGACGGAGATTTGCCTTTGTGAATTCATCCGCGATTATCGCTCTCCAGCCGCCTGTTCCGAAATGAATCATCTGTCCGCTCCTCTCTCTTCTGCGCCGAGCACCACTTCTGCTCTGCAATGGCTGCCGGCCGGCAGGATCGGAAGTCTCTCGACCCGAACGCCGTCTGCGGTCATGCTCCGGACTCCCTTTTCCACGC
>CAZMXF010000199.1:0-5065 GCA_964570015.1 uncultured Oscillospiraceae bacterium
CCCTGATCGCATTTGAGACCGGCGAAGCAGTAGCCTACGGCATCTGGAACGCGCAGGAGCGCGGCGCCATGTTCATCACTCCGGGGACGAAGGTCTACGGCGGAATGGTAGTCGGCGTCTGCCCGAAGGCCGAGGATGTCCCGGTGAACGTCTGCCGCACCAAGCACCTGACCAACACGCGCGCTTCCGGTTCGGACGAAGCGCTCCGCCTGATCCCGCCCCGGATCCTCAGCCTGGAGCAGTGCCTGGAGTTCCTGGCGGACGATGAACTGCTGGAAGTCACGCCGAAAAACCTTCGGCTGCGCAAGAGCATTCTCGACCACAGCCTTCGCATGAAAACCCTGATGAGAAACCGCTGATCACCGTTGTTTTGTACGAGACGTACAGCCACTGATGCCAGGAGCCTGTCCATGACTGCAAAATATCGGACAGAGTTGATTTGCTTTTTACGGGTTCTTTCAATATCATGAGACCAGCTTGCTGACTACAGGAGACAGATATGGGAAAATATATTGTAAAACGCCTTCTGATGGCGATTCTGACGGTTTTTGTCGTGGCGACATTGACATTTTTCCTGATGAATGCGGTTCCCGGAGGCCCCTATGAGGCCGAGAAGGCAATCAGCCCGCAGGCCAAAGCGGCACTGGAGGCGAAGTTTGGGCTGGATCAGCCATTGTTTATCCAGTACCTGACTTATATGAAGAATATCATGCATGGAGATTTCGGACCCTCCCTGAAGCAGCGTGGACGCGAAGTGATTGATATCATTATGACCAAGTTTCCAGTGTCTGCGAAGATCGGAGGTATTTCCGTTCTGGTTGCGCTTACGGTCGGCATCCCTTTGGGCTGTCTTGCGGCCCTGCACCGTGGGAAAGCCTCGGACAATGCCATCATTGTCATTGCAACGATAGGCATTGCAGTGCCTAGTTTTGTTGTGTGTTCTCTCTCGATGTTCTTTTTCGGTGTGAGGCTGAAATGGTTTCCAACGGTTGGACTCACAAGCTGGAAGAGCTATGTTATGCCCGTGTTTGCGTTGAGCTTTTATCCCACGGCATATATTGTCCGGCTCATGCGCTCCTCCATGCTGGATGTTCTAGGTCAGGATTATATGCGCACTGCGCGGGCGAAGGGAGTATCTCAGTTTGTCTCTCTGTTTAAACACGCGCTGCGCAATGCTATCCTGCCGATTGTAACCTATGTTGGTCCTATGATGGCCTACACACTTACCGGTTCTTTCATAGTTGAGAAGATATTTACCATTCCCGGGCTTGGCGGGGAATTCGTGAGCTCAATTACGAATCGGGACTATATGATGATTATGGGTACGACGATCTTTCTTGCGACTCTGATGGTTTTCATGAACTTCATTGTAGATATCATCTATAAAATCATCGATCCGCGGATTAATCTGAAGTGAGGAGGATCAAAACGTGACGCAGCAGAAGCAAAGCCCCGCGGAGAATTCCGCCTCTCAGATCCGAAAAAGTCCGCTTTCCCTGCAGCTCAATGCCGATGATTTCCTGCCCGCGACCGAGGAGGAAAAGCTGAACCTGATCGTCATGCGCGAATCTGTGAGCTTCTGGAGGGATAGCTTGCGCAGGCTCGGCAAGAATAAAGTCGCAATGGTGAGTCTGTTTTTTATCCTTCTGATTATGTTCTTCTCTTTTGTAGTTCCGAACTTCTATCCCTATTCCTATTCCGGACAGCAGAAGGGAGCAGAGAATCTCCGGCCTCTGACTTACTCGGCTTCGGAGATGGAACGGATGGCAGCAGGAGAAAAAGTTTTCCCACACTTTCTCGGCACAGACAAACTCGGCCGTGACTATGCCGTACGCGTTATGGTCGGCAGCCGCATCTCTCTCACAGTCGGCCTGGTTGCAGCCGCGATCATCCTTGTCATCGGTGCACTCTATGGCTCGATCGCCGCGTACTTCGGCGGCTGGGTGGACATGATCATGATGCGCATTGTCGACATTATCTATACCATTCCCGATGTCCTACTGATTGTCCTGCTTTCTTTCGCTTTGAAAGAACCTCTGAACCGTCTCTCAAACCTTGCCGCTTTCAAGTGGATCGGGACCGTAGGCCCGAATCTTGTCAGCATCTTCATTGTCTTCGCGTTGCTCTATTGGGTTGGCATGGCACGGATCGTCCGCAGTCAGGTTCTGATTCTGCGTGAGAGCGAATATGTAACTGCGGCGAGGGCACTGGGAGCCTCGAACGGAAGAATTGTACGCAAGCATCTGCTTACGAATTGCATAGGCACCCTGATTGTCACCACGACACTTCAGATTCCCTCATCTATCTTCACAGAGAGCTATCTGAGCTTTCTTGGCCTTGGAGTGGCTGTGCCTCTGCCGAGTCTCGGAAGTCTTGCTTCGACCGCAATTAACGGCATGAACACCTATCCCTACCTGCTGATTGCCCCTGCAGTTCTGATCAGCCTGATTATCCTGAGCTTTAACCTCTTCGGAGACGGCCTGCGCGATGCATTCGACCCGAAGATGAAGAAATGAGAAGATGTCTATGAGCGATTATCTTGTTGAAATCAAGAACGAACGTCTGTCCTTCTTTACACCGGCGGGTGAGGTGAAGGCACTTAATGACGTCTCCATGACCCTGAGAGAAGGGGAGGTGCTCGGCATAGTCGGAGAATCCGGCTCGGGTAAATCCGTGACGTCTTACAGCCTGATGGGGATTACCCCGGAACCGGGGCAGATTATCGGCGGCAGTGTCGAGTTCAACGGCCATCGCATTGACCGGATGAGTGAGAAGGAGATGCGGAAGGTCCGTGGCAGTGAAGTCTCTATGATTTTTCAGGATCCGATGACATCTCTGAACCCGGTCTACACGGTCGGCAATCAGATCGAAGAGGCAATCCTCCTTCATACCGATAAATCCCGTCGTGAAGCAAAACTGCGTACGGTTGAACTGCTGCGGCTTGTCGGCATCAATGAACCGGAAAAACGTGTTCGCCAGTACCCGCACGAGCTCTCCGGCGGCATGCGCCAGCGCGTGATGATTGCGATGGCACTTGCCTGTGAACCGAAGCTTCTCATTGCCGATGAGCCGACTACCGCGCTGGATGTGACGATTCAGGCTCAAATCCTGGAGCTGATCATGGAGCTGAAAGAGAAGCTTGGAATGGCGGTCATTCTGATTACACATGATTTGGGCATTGTCTCTTCCATGTGCGACCGGATTGCCGTTATGTACGCCGGTAAAGTGATAGAATGCGGCACGACGGATGACATTTTCTACCGGCCTCAGCATGAGTACACGAAAGGTCTTTTAAGGAGTGTCCCGCGAATTGATGAAAAAGAGACACAGCGCCTTGTCGCTATTGAAGGCACTCCCGTCGATATGCTGAACCCTCCGGCCGGCTGTCCATTTGCACCGCGATGCCCGAAATGCATGAAGATTTGTCTTCGTGAGATGCCTCCTTATACGACATTCAGCGATCTGCATTACGCGGCCTGCTGGCTGCGGCAGAAGGAAGCGCTTGAGAGAGGGGAGACATTTTAATGGGAAATCTGATTGAAGTTCATAATCTGAAGCAGTATTTCCAGGTTACCGGCGGAAGCTTTTTCCAGAAGAAGTACGTCAAAGCGGTAGATGATGTGTCCTTCTCTATCCGAAAGGGAGAGACCCTCGGCCTGGTTGGAGAGTCCGGCTGCGGCAAGACCACAACCGGACGGACGATTCTCCGCCTGTATGAGCCGACAGCGGGACGGATCATCTATGACGGTGCGACAATCTTCGACTCAGGTGACGTTCCTCTGCGGGATGAGGCGGGAGTGCCGATTCCCGGTACAGTCGGAAAGAAGACTTCCGTGAGTATGCTGCCTTACCGCCGGAAGATGCAGATTGTTTTTCAGGATCCTTATGCCAGTTTGGATCCGCGGATGACGGTAGGGGATATCGTCGGAGAAGCGATCGATATCCACCATCTTGCTGCATCGAAAGCGGAACGACGAGATAAAATTATCGCCATGCTTCAGCGCGTGGGACTGAACTCCGAGCATGCCAACCGCTACCCCCATGAGTTTTCCGGCGGACAGCGGCAACGCGTCGGTATTGCAAGAGCACTCGCGGTGGATCCGGAATTCATTGTCTGTGATGAACCGATTTCTGCACTGGACGTATCGATCCAGGCACAGGTCATCAATATGCTGGAAGACCTACAGACAGAATACGGTCTGACGTACCTTTTCATAGCTCATGACCTGAGTGTCGTACGTCATATCTCAACGAGGATCGGAGTTATGTATCTGGGCAGGTTCGTGGAACTGGCCGACAGCGACGAGATTGCATTCCACAGCGTTCACCCTTACACCCGCAGTCTGATTTCTGCCATTCCCATTGCGGATCCGGAAACAAGCCGCACCTCGAAGCGTATTGTCCTGCAGGGTGATATCCCGAGTCCGGTGAACCCTCCGTCCGGCTGCCGGTTCCGAACGCGCTGTCCGCATGCCACGGAACGCTGTGCGGCGGAAGAACCGGCATGGCGGGAAGTATCACCCAACCATTTTTGCGCGTGCCATATTGTATAAAATGCGTATTCAATCGGCTAAGCCGTTTGAAAATATATCCCGAAAGGAAGCAACACAATGAAAAAGACCCTAGCTCTGCTCCTTGCCCTGGTTATGGTGCTGTCTCTTGCCGCTTGCGGCACAGCCACCCCCAAGGCAACAGAAGCGCCTGCTGCCTCCGAAGCGCCTGCTGAAGAAGCTGCTCCCGCTGAAGAAGCTCCTGCGGCTGAAGAAGCTGCTCCTGTTGAGGAAGCTGCTCCCGCTGAGGAAGCCGCCCCCGCTGAGGAAGCTCCTGCCGAGGAAACTGCCCCTGCCGGCAAGAAAATCCTGAATGTCCAGGTTGGACCTGACCCCGAGACCATTGACCCGGCCCTGAATAGTGCTGTGGACGGTGGTAATATGCTGCTCCACTTCTTCGAGTGCCTTCTGACCGTAGACCAGGACGGCGCGATTGCCCCCGGTGCCGCTGAAACCTGGGTCCCCTAGCCTTCGGCGTGGGGTTTTGCTATACTTACTTCGTGCTGGGCAACCAG
>CAZMXF010000200.1:0-5056 GCA_964570015.1 uncultured Oscillospiraceae bacterium
AAACTCTCTGACGCTGCCCAGCATGGTTTTGATCAAAATTCATTCCTCATTTTCATGTGTGAGTTTTGCCTGTTCCAGGCGAAAAATTCGCTCCGTCTCTCGGAGCACTCTCTCGGTCCAGTGCTCATCCGGTTCCATCACGCGCATGACCCGGTATCCGTAGCGGAGCGCATTGTCCCTTACGGACTTTTCATCATCGACGTGCAGGTCGATCCGGTAGAAGTTCGGCAGCTTCATTGGCAGCCGCTCTTTCCGGTCACGCTGAACCTCTTTTTTGTGCCGCTCGCCGTTGACGATTTCGTCGAAGTGGATGCCGTATAGCCGAAACAGCCTCCGCAGATAACGTTCTGAGCGGAAAGACGAAGTATAGATCCAGACCTCAAAGCCCCGCTCCTGCAGAGTGTGGATCAGCTCCGGCGTCCCCTTCCGCAGCCGTTCGGGGAACAGCCGGTCATATGGGAACCGCGGCGCCGGCTCCGTCTCATAGGTCTTCGGCGAGACGAACAGCACATCATCCAGATCAAAGGAAATTCGCATGAAGATTGCCTGCTTTCTCTGTGATTCGTTCTACGGATTCGTGACGGCCGCCCGCACCTTGCTCAGGCCGCTTTTGACGGCGGCGGCCCAGCGGTGGTGCCCGTTCAGGATCATATATCCGTTCGACTCCATCCTGACCACCATGATCGGGCTCGGGAAAATGGGCTGGTCAAAACGCCTTAGTTCCGGAATCTCATGCACATATTCGTTGATAATCCGGTCGTTGGGTCCGACGTCGGGATCCGCAAACTCGTCGTCCGGGTTCACGTGCATCTCTTCGGGTGAGAGGCTCCGGACCACCAGTCTTTGAAACAGTGACGCCTTGACAAGCTTTCGTTTCCCTTCCGTGGCCGCGAGATCTTCCCGCACATAGGGGTAGAACGACGATTCCATAACGGAATAACCGGGTTTTCTCTTTTTCGCCGCCTGGCTGATCTCCTGAAGCTGCTGATCCAGCTCTGCGCTCTTCTCTTTCCCGGCCTTTTCCGCTTCCACATGTTCCCGCAGCACAAGGCAGGCGGACTGATACTGCTGAGTATTTACACGAATGCGTGCGCTCAGCTGGCGCAGCATCTCCAGCAGGTGCTCCGGCTGCTTCTCGAAGAATTCATAGAACTCTTCCTCGCTGATTTCCTCCAGGACCGTCCCGTCCTCCAGCGCAACCGCCGTGGCCGAACGGGGACAGGCTTCGATCAGGCCCATCTCGCCAAGGAGCTGCCGCTCTTTCAGGACGGAAAGCTGCTGCTTCTCTTCGGTGTCATAATCGAGCCAGACGCCGACGCTGCCCTTTTGAATCACATACATCGCAAGCGCGGCATCGCCCTCACGGAAGATGACCTCTCCGGCGGAAAAACCGACTGTCTTCATGCTTTTTCTCCTTCCCGGCTGCCTTCCAGACGGAAGGCCTCAAACCCGGCCAGGGTCTTCATGATGCGGTTTTGAAGCGCGGGATCCTTCTGCGTTCCGGCTTTTTCGGCTTCCACCACATCGTTGACCGTGCGGCATACGTCCGCATAGTCACGGGAGGTCCGGCGCAGGCGCAGGCTCATCTGCTGCAGCAGGTACCGCATCTCCTCCGGATTCTCCGCAAACCACCGGGTGAAATTCTCCTCGTCGATCACCTGAAGCTCCGTGTCGTCGCTCAGGGAAATCGCCGTAGCGGAACGGGCCGTTCTCTCGATCAGCCCCATCTCGCCGAGGAACTGTCCGGCAGCGAGCTCTGTCAGGTCCGTCTCCCCGGTGCTCTCATAATCCAGCACAATCCCCACTTTTCCGCTCTCGATCCGATACATACAGTCGCTGGAATCCCCCTGCCGGAAAATCACTTCGTTTTTCCCGTATTTTTTCCGCTCCATCTGTTTTTTCCTCCTGGTGGAATAGCTCTGCCGGGCGTTCTCTCCTCCGACACGACAAAAGTCCTGCTGACAGAAATCCTCCCAGAGCCGGAAAACCGCAACGGTTTGGGTCGCTTCGTGTTTCCTGTGCATTTGGGAGGATCATCGCTCATACAATGATAAACTTGAAAAGGATACCGCCTGTCCGTCAGGCTGTATCACTCGTCAGACTACTCGGCGACCTCGAACTTGTATCCGACTCCCCAGACGGTTTTCAGATTCCACTGGTCCGACACACCCTCCAGCTTCTCTCTCAGCCGCTTGATGTGCACATCGACCGTGCGTGAATCTCCGAAGTAGTCAAAGCCCCAGACCTCGTCCAGAAGCTGGTTGCGGGTGAAAACCCGGTTCGGGGATGAAGCCAGATGATAAAGCAGTTCCATCTCCTTCGGCGGGGTGTCGATTTTCTTTCCGTCAACCACCAGCTCGTAGGAATCCAGATTGATCACCAGCTTGTCGAAGGTCAGCTTCTTGTCCACGGGACCGACGTGGTCCGTCCTGCGCATCACCGCATGGACACGGGCCAGCAGTTCCTTCACTTCGAAGGGCTTCGTCACATAATCATCCGCCCCCATCTCGAGGCCGGTGACCTTGTCGTTCGTCTCTCCTTTTGCCGTGAGCATGATGATGGGGGTCGTGGATTTCTTCCGAATACTCCGGCAGACCTCCCAGCCGTCCTTCCCGGGCAGCATAATATCCAGCATCACGACATCCGGCTGAAACAGATCAAAATCCGCTTCCGCCTTGTTTCCGTCCGAGGCAATCATGACGTCAAAACCGTCCTTGGTCAGATACAGCCGCAGCAGTTCTGCAATATTGGCATCGTCTTCCACCACAAGTGCGCGTTTGCTCATCCTTGTCTCCTCCTTCTTGCGTATTATTTCTGATCAGTATTATAATCCGCTGTCCGGAATTTGCGTTAAAAAAGTGTAAACCCACAGCTCATTCGAGGCCGTAGGGCCACCCGACGAGACCGCCCATATCGTAGACTTCCGTATAGCCCAGTTCTTCCAGTTTCTGCGCGGCTTCGCGGCTGCGACGTCCGGTCCGGCAGTATACCAGCACCGGCGTATCCTTCGGCCCGATCACGAGGTCGGCGCTCTCCGCGTCCAGTTCATCCACCGGGAGCAGTTCGGCATCCCGGGCATGGCCCGTGATATACTCCGCCTCCTCGCGCACATCCACCAGCACCGCTTCCGGGTGCAGCTGAAGAAACCGGTGCGCTTCTTCAAACGTGAGCCGGGAGGCCATAGCTTTTCTTCCTCTCCGTCATGTACCGGAACCAGGCCTCGTACTCCGGGCCGAGACGCCGCACCAGTTCCAGCGCTTCCTTCTCCCTGGCCGCCGCAAGGTACAGGCACTGCTGCGCCAGCTGGTACTTTCTTGCGACGGAGAAACGCCGCAACTCCTCGTCGGTGTAGTGGCCGAGCGCCGCCAGCTGCTGCTGGGCGCGGAAGAACTTCACAAACGCCTCCGAAGTGTCCCGTCCCACGATCGCCTCCAGCAGGGCAAAGTCGTTGCCGGATGCGTCCAGGGCGCGGGAGGCCATCTCCCAGCGTCTGGGATCGGCATTGGGTTCGGTCCCGGTATAGGGCGTGCGGAGATAGAGGTCGTTGTTCGCGAGAAACTCCAGGATGTACGGGTTGATCCGGGTCCGGACCGCCCAGGGCATCCAGTTTTCCACCGTGGTGCGGATATACACGTGCGCAAAGCGGCCGAAGAGCGGTTCCGCCAGGTCGTGTGAGGCGCTGGACTCGCTCCGGTCGTTGCCGGCGGCTACGATCCGCGCGCTCTCCGGCAGCGGCCAGCGGTTGTTCACAAAGCGCTCCAGCACGATCTTGAAAATAACCGACTGCGTCTGCTTTGTCGCGTTGGTAAGCTCGTCGAAGAAGAGAATGTGCGGCTCGCCGTTGCGGCAGAGGCGCTCCAGGCGAACCAGCCACGCGGGCTTGATGTCCACGATCTCGTCCTTGGCTTCGTTGTAGACCGCGCGGCCGTTGATGGTCTCGGGGGTCTCGTTCACCAGCTCGATGTCCAGCGCCTCCGGGTCGATCTGACGCACACGGTCGGACTTTCCGTCTCCGGAGAGACCGTGGATAAACACCGGGATGTCCGCCTCGACATAGGCCCGGATCAGGCTGAGCTCATCATGTTTCACAAAGCGGAAGGCGCCTTCTTCCGGAAGCTCGTCCTCCGCCTCGGGTGCCAGTTCGGAGAGGAACGGCCCGTTCAGATATGCCGCGCCTTCCTCCCGGCTCCATCCGCCGAAGAGCGCCATGCAGCTGATGAGCAGCCGGTTCTCCGCGTCGTACAGCCAGCGCACCGGCCGCAGTTCCAGAAAGACCCGGTCCCCTTCCGAGGCGATGGTTCCGTCGGAAAGCTGCAGGTAACCGTTGGCCCCGCCCTGTTCCAGGGTCAGGACGATCATCTGCTTGGCTCCGAGGCGGTAGACCGGCTGCTGGGTGCCGCAGACCGTGATGTGGCGTCCCGTGTCGCGCAGCGACCGCTCTGAAAGCTGCTTCTCTGCGAGGTCGCGCAAACTCCGGTCCAAGATCGTCGTGGGATACAGGCCGTAGTCCACCGTGGTGACGGTGCCGTCTTTCCGCTCATGCTGCAGCAGCGCCTCTTCGCCCGGTTCCAGCAGGAGCGCCGGCCTAAATGCACAGGCTGTGCAGGGATTTCGCCGGCCGAAGCGATCCACACAGGCGTCTCCGGCGAGATAATAGTTCATTCCGCCGCCGGCCTCATGCACAAAGCCGTCGTCCGGCACGGTCAGGAGGGCGAGGTCCGAAGCGGGTGCGGCAGTGCCGACCTTCTCGAAGAGGGGCAGGGGCTGGTCGAAGGCCTGTTCAGGTGATAAGAAAATCGATTTCATGTTTCTCCTTCTCTGCCGGGGGCTTGGCGTAGATCACGCGGCCGCCTTTGGGGTGTATGGGTGTGGTGCCGTAAACCACCCAGAGCGCATCGCAGCGCTGTTCGGGCATCTCGGCATAGCCGTCCGTAAAGATAATCTGGTTCTCCGCATCGCCGGTGAAGGCGTTCACCGCCACGGTGAAGTTTGTCCCGCCCGCGCCGCGAAGCTCCAGTGCGTCGATATCGGCCTCGGAGTGAATCTCCCGAAAGCC
>CAZMXF010000201.1:0-5041 GCA_964570015.1 uncultured Oscillospiraceae bacterium
ATCAGGCTCTGGCGGCGAAGCACCGGCAGTATGAAGAACTGATGCAGGAGCTCTTCGCTCTGTATAACGACGACACGGTGAAAGCGCCTAACGCCGGCTTTGTCAGCGACATTGACGAAGACAAGATCAAGAACACCGCAGCCTGGGATAAAGAATACAAAATCAAGCTGCTGGCAGATGAGCCCACTGGGGATACTCCGGAACTTGAAGACTGTTGGGGCGCAGCGCTGATTACGTCCATGAATGGGGATGGAACTGTAACCGGTCTGGTGATGACCAGAGATCAGATCCTTGTGCAATTGCTTCAGGGGACTCCCTTGGAAGAGATTCTGGCAGGTGGAAGAGAGATGACCTTTCGGGCACCGGAAGGGGCTGCATCGGAAGGCGTGATCATTCTGCAGAATGCGCCCGAAGCAGTGACTCCATCTCCGAGCATGCCCGTTTATCCGGGATTTCCCGGTGGATTCGATATCGGCAGCTTGCTGGGCGGGTTCAGTTTCAACATCAGTATCCCATCCTCGATGATGACGGGCGGAGCCCAGGCACAGGAAGAGGATGACGGACTCTACGACCTGGAGGAGCAGACCATCCTCTCCATCACTCCGGACGACAGCATGACGATCCGGATCAGCGTGGACGAACTGGACATTCTGCAGTATGAGCTCGGGATGAATGCGGACGTGACCGTGGACGCGCTGCCGGACCGGAGTTTTACGGCACATGTGACCGAGATCGGTGCCATGGGTGAAAATTCTGGCGGCAACAGCAAGTACAGCGTAGAGCTACGCCTTGACCGGGCACCGGATATGCTGGACGGGATGAATGCATCTGTCGTGGTGCACCGCGGCAGCCGGTCCGCTCTCCTGATCCCTTCGGCAGCAGTCCACGACAGGGGGAGCAGAAGCTATGTGTATACTGCGCTGGACAGCAAAACCGGAAAACCGACGAATGAGGTTCAGGTCGAGACCGGAATCTCAGACGGAGAAAACGTGGAGGTCGTGAGCGGTCTCTCCGAGGGGCAGATGGTATACTATGAATATTATCTGCCGAAGGAAGACGAGACCTTCCCCTTCGGGCCGCCGGGACAGCCGACATCCCCGGGGAACAGAAAAAATTGAAAAAAAGAGCGAGATGCCACAGCAGAAAACGAGAGCGGGCATCTCGTTTTTTATCAGGAACGGCAAGCGGATCGATCTTGGGACGAGGGCGGAAAAAAGAATTGCAAAGAGACCTTGCCAAATGTTATAATGAAAACGGCATAGAACAATAAAATATTCTGAAAGGATCGATGTTGCCATGAAAGACATTTCCCGCAGAGATTTCCTGAAAGGCTCTGTCGCAGCAGCTGCAGCGCTGGGCCTGACCGGAATTGCCCCTGCATTTGCCGAGGAGGCAAAGACCGAGGAGAAAGAAAAGCTCGTCCCTTCCACCACCGTTGACTGCGACGCCGTCGTCGTCGGTGCCGGCGCAGCCGGCCTGATGGCTGCGATGGAGCTGGCAGCTGCCGGTAAAAAGACCTATCTGCTTGAAAAGGGCATTACCGTTGCGGTTTCCAACGGATCCCAGGCAGGCGGCCCTGCCCTGGCCGAGACCCGCGTCCAGGCCGCAGAAGGCGCCACCGTCAGCGTCGAGACGCTGTATGAATGCGAGTACGGTTTCAGCCGCGGCACGGTCAACGGATCCCTGCTGCGCAAGTGCACCAGTGCCGGTGAGCGCGTCGTCAGTAACTTTATGGACAACGGCGTCAACATGGGCCTGCGTATTGACTCCTACGGCATGGGCTTCCGTGCCCGTCACAACTTTGCAAACCTTGAGGGGACCCAGCTCAGAGGTCTTGACCGCTTCGGTCCCCTGATTGAGAAGTTTGAAGCCGACGGCGGTGTTCTAGAGTGCCTGAGAGAAGCGGTGCAGCTGGTCAAGGATGGCGATGCCGTCACCGGCGTTCTCGTCAGAAACGGCGAGGACAAGAGTATCATCCAGTACAACTGCAAGGCTGTTCTGATCGCCACCGGCGGCTATGCCGGCAACGATGAGCGCCTGCGCCAGATCTTCGGCGATCTCAGTGTCTGGCCCCTTTGCAACACGCTTTCCACCGGCCAGGGATTCGACATGGTCCTCGAGGCAGGCGGCATTGCCGACCGTAACTGGGCACTCTGCTGCAATGAGTTCGGCGGTGCAAACCACAAGATTCCCGATATCCACGGCGGCGCCATGCGCAGCGCAAGCCCCGCACTGGAACCCGCACTCTACGGCGGCCTGATTGTCAACAGAAACGGTGACCGCTTCATGAATGAACAGTACCTCAGCGACCGTCCCCTTGCCTTGGGCGGCGAGATGGCGCTGCGTGAGGGCCTGTACTATGCAGTCCTCGACCAGGAAATGATGGATGCTGTCAGCACGGTTGGTATTCGCGGCTACTATGGAGATCCGGAAGACTGGTATGTCGGCTGCCACGGCAGTGTCTTCTTCAAGGGCGGAGAGAATGTCGTCCGTGCGGATCTGCCCGAGTCTGTCGATGCGGCAGTTGAACAGGGTTGGGCGGCAAAAGGCACACTCGCGGAGTGCGCCGCAGTCTTCGGCATGGCCAATCTGGAAAAAACCGTTGAAGAATACAATGCCCTGTGCGAGGCCGGTGAGGACACCCAGTTCTACAAGGCGCCCTATCTGCTGCACAAACTCAGCGGCGATACCTACTACGTGTTTGAGTATGAACCCTCCATCTGGTCGACGTTCGGCGGTGTCAAGACCGATGATTACTGCCGTGCCCTGGCCAAGGATCTGAGTGTGATCCCGGGTCTCTATGTTGCCGGTGTCGACAACGGCAGCCTCTATTGCAGCCCATATTATGAGAATGAAGGCGCATCCCTCGGCATTGCCTATACCAGCGGTATTGTCGCGGCAGACTGCATGCTCGAATTCCTTAACGCATAAGTATTTTATTAACCGTAAACAAGCCAGAGCGTCGAAGGATGATTCCTCCGACGCTCTGGTGCTTTATGGAGAGTTTATTCTGCCGCGGCTCTGCCGGCGCGGTATGCGGCGAGATTCAGTTCCAGAAACCTGGGCGGAACTGTTTCGCGGATGACCGCCTCCCAGTCAATGTGATCAAGCTGCAGGGCTTTCGTCATGGCGCCGAAGAGAACAATGTTCATGCACTTGACATTCCCCAGTTCCATGGCAATCTTAGAAGCATCCAGGGTATAGCAGCGGAAGTTGGCCTCCATGGCCTCCAGACAACCGTCGGGGTAGGTCTCGAGTCCGGCGGCTACGGTGGAAGAGGGCATCTCGTAATCATTGATGACGGCGATACCGTCCGGTTTCAGAAAATGGGCGTAGCGGACGGCTTCCATCTTTTCGAAAGCCACCATCAGATCGGCTGCTCCGTCTCCGATAACGGGGGAGTAGACCTTTTCACCCCAGTGAACCTGGGTGGAAACACTGCCGCCGCGCTGGCTCATGCCGTGGACTTCGGACATTTTCACATCATAGCCGGCCGCCATGAGACCGTTCACCAGAACCTTTGCCGTCAGGATGGCTCCCTGACCGCCGACACCCACAAGGATCGCGCTTTTGCTGTTCATTTTCCGTCCTCCTCTCTGCTGATGGCTCCGACCGGGCAGACCTGCGCACAGACCGTGCAGCCGACACACTGAGTCGGATCGATACAGGACTTCTTCTCCTTTACCATGACGGCGGGGCAGCCGACCTTGAGGCACTTGCGGCAGCCGATGCACTTCGCAGTGTCCACGACACACTTGCCGATGTCGTGTTTCATCCGCTTGATAAGCAGGCAGGGACGGCGTGCGATGATTGCCGCGGGAACCTCGGATGCAAGCGCGTCATCGACGGCTTTCTGCATGGCGGTCAGATCCTGCGGGTCTACAATGATGACATTCTCGTACCCATAGGCCCGGAGGACATCTTCGATTTTGATCGCGGCAGCCATGTCCCCCTGCAGGGTGTAACCGCTGCCCGGATTGTCCTGATGCCCGGTCATACCGGTGATATGGTTATCCAGGACGACGGGGATGACGCTGCCCTTGTTATAGAGTATTTCGGCGGCGCCGGTCATACCGCTGTGGAAGAAGGTAGAGTCGCCCAGGACGCCAAAGACCTTTTTCTTTTGACCGGAGGCTTCAAAGGCTTTGGACATGCCCATCGCCAGGGAGAAGCCGCCGCCCATACAGATGCAGGTATCCATCGCCGTGAGCGGAGCACTGGCCCCCAGCGTGTAGCAGCCAATATCTCCTGCAACGACAAAGTCCTTCCCCTTGGACATGGTATAGAAGAATCCCCTGTGCGGGCAGCCGGGACAGAGGGCCGGCGGACGGGAAACCGCCTGCACCGGAAGCTCCTTAATCACGGGCTTTTCTCCGAAAAGCATTTCTTTCAGACGCTGGGGATTGAGTTCATACATATTGCTGACCAGGGCTTTGCCGATGCAGTCAATCCCGGCGGCCTTGATCTGTTCCTCCATGAAGCCCTCCAGTTCCTCAATGACATAGAGTGTCTCTACCCTGGAGGCAAACTCGCGGATCAGCTCCATAGGCAGGGGATTGGTGAGACCGAGCTTCAGGAAAGAAGTATCCTCCGGAAAGACATCCTTGGCATACTGGTAGGCGATGGAGGCAGTGATGACACCGATTTTCGACCCCTTCAGCTCCATGCGATTCAGGGGAGACCGATTGCTGTATTCCAGCAGGGCAGCGAGATTCCGCTCCACCTTGGGATGGTTCCGGTAGGCATTGGCCGGGGCACAGACATATTTCTTCGCGTTGCGCTGATACGTATACGGCTCGGCTTCTTCCCTCTCGCCGAAGGTCACCAGACTCTTGGAGTGAGAGATCCGGGTGGTGGTGCGAAACAGCACCGGCATGTCGAACTGTTCGGAGATCCGGTAGGCCTCCTTCATGAAGTCGATACACTCCTGGGAATCAGAGGGCTCCACAAGGGCGACCTTGGCGGAACGGGCATAGTATCGGTTATCCTGCTCGTTCTGGGAGGAATGCATGCTGGGATCGTCTGCCGTGACGATCACGAA
>CAZMXF010000202.1:0-4983 GCA_964570015.1 uncultured Oscillospiraceae bacterium
TCAGAGGATCGTCGGACATGTTGACGATGGTCTGGATGGTGGTCTCGAGCTCTTCGGTGAAGTTGTCGGGATAGATCGCGAGCTTCACGCGGTCCTCGCCGTACATCGCCTGGAAAGCTTCCGCGCCGCGGCGGTCGTCTTCGCTCTGGGAGACGGAACCGGTGATGATGCCGATGTGGAAATCATCATCCGCGAAGGCGGTGGGCATCGCAAAGGCGGCCAGAGAGAATACCAGCGCCAGTGCAAGCACGATGGAAAGATACTTCTTCATGTTTTCCTCCTAATATTTTTTTACTTTCAGAACCATGAATACATTCTGAGAGCTCATACACTATAGCATGTTGTTGCCTGTTTTACAAGAAACTTTTGCACTTGTATCCGGTTTTTTTGAACATTTTGAAAGATTCTTTATTTTTCTTAAAGTTCACAGAATACATGGAAAATTAAAAAAGACTTGTGATATACTACCCGCATGAGAATTATCCCATCTGGAGGAGACCGATGAGCGAAGAGACTAGAATTCTGATCGTGGACGATGATCCCGATATACGTAATATTCTGAACCTGCTGCTGAGAAGAGAATTTGATACGGCGGAAGCGGCCAACGGCCGGGATGCCGTAGCTTATATGCAGAGCCACAGGGAGACGGACCTGATCATTCTGGACGTGATGATGCCCGGCATGGACGGAATCGAAACCTGTGAGAAGATCCGGGAATTTTCCAACGCGCCCATCCTTTTCCTGACGGCCAAGAGTGCAGAGCGGGATCGCCTGGCCGCCTATCAGAGCGGCGGGGACGACTTCCTTTCCAAGCCCTTTTCCCAGCCGGAGCTACTGGCCAAGGTGAAGTCGCTCCTGCGCCGCTACCAGCAGTACCGCGGTAAGCCGGCCTCATCGATCTGGACCTGCGGGAATCTGGAAGTGGACCTGGGTACAAGAATGGTACGCAGCGCGGGAGAGACCGTTCCCCTGACGGATACGGAATACTCCATCCTCGAGTGCCTGGTGAAGAACCGCGGGAGAACCGTCACCACGCAGGAACTGTACGAAAGCGTGTGGAACGAGAAGTTTCTTCCCGGCTCGGGCAACACCATCATGGTGCATGTGCTGAACCTGCGCCGCAAGATCGAGGAGGTCCCCTCGTCACCCAAGATTATCCGCACGGTCTGGGGCAGGGGATATCAGGTTGACTGAACAGAAACAGCCGATGCTGCACTCGCTGAGCACCAAGCTGCTCCTGGCAGCGCTGCTCAGTGTGCTCTGTGCGGCAGCGGCCTATCTGGCTGTATTCGGCATCGGCACGCTTTTTGTAAACCGCTATTATATGAGCCCGAACTCCGTGGCCGCACGTAAAGCGGAAATCTACACGGAGTTTAACCGCTTTGTACAGGAGGGCGGTTACGCCAGCGGGGACACGGAGGCGTTACAGCGCTTCCTCTCGGAACACGACCATATCTCCGTCTCCGTCTACTCTGCCGAGATGCTGGAGCTCCCTTCCGGACCGACTCCCGGCGCACGCGCCATGACGCTGCAGAGCTATGAGGCTCCGAGGCGCAGTGGAATCAGCGGCAGGCTGTTCCCGATGCGGTTTTCCGATGGGATCAGCTATATCTCCATCACCGACAACTCCCGGGAGAGGGAGGATACGCTCAACCGGATCATGGGCCTGGTCGTGGGTATCCTGGTGCTGGTGAGCGTGCTCTTCTGGTACACCAACCGGCTGACCTGGCGGATCATACGCCTGTCACAGGAAGCGGCAACTGTCGGAGCGGGAGATCTGGACGGGCCGATCACAGTGGACGGTGTGGACGAGGTCGCGACGCTGGCCTCGGACATCGACGGCATGCGGGACGCGATTATCGAACGCATGGGGAACGAGAAGCGCGCCTGGGAAGCCAACAGCGAGCTGATCACGGCTATGAGCCATGACATCCGGACCCCGATGACCTCCCTGATCGGCTACCTCGGCCTGCTGAACAACACCGAGTCGCTCACCGAGGAGGAACGCAGACGCTATCTTGAGGCGGCTTACGGGAAATCCCTGGCGCTGAAGGAACTGACGGACGAACTGTTCAAGTATTTTCTGGTTTTCGGCCGTTCGGAACTGGAACTGCAGAAAGAGGACTACGACATCCACATGCTGCTGATGCAGCTGCTGGGTGAGGCGGAGTTCGACCTGAGAGATTCCGGCTTCAATGTCCAGAGTATCGACCGCCTGGAAGACGGATGGCTGCTGAACACCGACGCAGCCATGCTCAAGCGTGTGATTGACAACCTGGCCTCAAACATCAAGAAATATGCAGATCTGGCAAGGCCGGTGATCTTCCTGACGGAGATGAAAGACGAACGGGTCTCGGTGACCATATCCAACGGGCTCTCCAACCGCGGCAGCGGAACCGAAAGCACCAAGATCGGGCTTCGAACCTGCGAAAAGATCCTTGACGCCCTGGGCGGAAGCTTTGGCACCGCGCGTGACGACAAGCATTTTGCAGCGGAATTCACACTGCCAATGAAACAGGCGGTAAAACAGAATAGTACCGGAGCCGAGTAAATTCTTTGCCCGGAATAAGACAGCAAAAGAGAACCCCTCTGTCCGGGTACGGAATGCACCGTTCGGACTGAGGGGCTCGTTTTTGATAAAGATCGCTGACCGGAAGCTTCCTGCCTCCGGGGCAAGGCGGGGCCGATTTACCAGCCGAAGACCCAGAGGTGGGTTACCCCGAAGGCCTCGCGGATGAAGTAGTTCAGCATGACCATCTTATAGCCCCATGGAGCGGCGACACCGGCGGCTTCCACACCCTGGAGGCGTGCCATGGACTTGGCGCGGAAGAGATGATACGCACTGGAGACTATGGCCACATTGCCGTCCGGTTCGTCTCTGCGATCCCGGATAATTTCAAAGGAGTAACTCAGATTCTCCTGCGTGGAAGTCGCTTTCGGCTCCATGAGGACCCGTTCCTCCGGCAGCCCGTGCTGTACAAGCCAGTCATGCATGGCCCGGGCCTCCGTGACCTCTTCGCCTTTGCCCATGCCACCGGAAACAATGGCAACGGAGTCCGGATATCGGTTCAGATAATCCAGAGCACCTTCCAGCCTCCTTACCAATGTGAGAGAGGGGCGTTCACCGTAGACCGCGGCACCGAGCACGATGAGATATGGACGTTCCGGTTCCGGATCGGTGCGGGCATTCCTGATGATCGGAATCTCGACGATGCAGAAATACACAATCCCAAGACAGGTCAGACCGAGCACGATGCGCCAGAGCAGCACAGGCAGAAACCGGTGAGCGAGAATGAGAGCAATCAGGAAAAAGCAGAGATAACCCCAGTAGACATAGCCGCGCAGCGCGAAGCGGAAGAAGAATCCCAGCGCAGCGAGCACTGTGCAGATGACGACCCGGATCGGGTCTTTTTTCTTCTGTTGCGTTTTTTGATCAGGCTTCATCGCTCAGGGCCTCCCATCGTTCATACTGTTCCATAAGAGCGGTATTCAGCGCTTCCTTCTGCGCCTCCAGCTCCATGAGCTTCTGGTAGTCAGTGGCGTAAATGGCACATTCTTCCTCCAGAGCGGCAAGCTGCCCTTCGAGCCGGGTAATCTCCTTCTCCGCGCGCTGCATCTGCCGGGCCTGGTTTCCGCCGCGCGGCCGTCCGTCCGGCTTTCCGGCTGCATCCGAACCGGCCTGGGGAGAGGCCTTCTTTACGCCGCTTTTGTCCGCGGCTTTCTTCTCAGCTCCTGCGATGACGGCCTGGTGCTCTTTCCAGGCAACATAGGCGGCATATCCGCCGCGGTAGTCGGTGAGCACGCCGTTTTCAAAGGCCCAGATGCGGGTGGCGAATTTCTCGATAAAATAGCGGTCGTGTGAGACAAAGAGCAGCGTCTCGCCGTAATCGGAGAGCGCGTCCTCCATCCACTCGCGGCTGATGATGTCCAGATGGTTGGTGGGCTCGTCGAGAACCAGGAGGTTGATGTCTCCGCCCATGAGCATGCAGAGCTTGAGGCGGCTGCGTTCCCCGCCGGAGAGCGTGGAGACGGGCTTGAATACGTCCTCGCCCCGGAAACCGAAGGCAGCCAGACGATCCCGCGCTTCCTGGGGTGTGCAGCGGCACTCCCAGAGCATCGTATCATAGGCGGTGCGGCTGTCATCCTCAAAGCGCACGATCTGCGGCAGACAGGCACTGCGCACCGAGGGGCCGAGAGAGATCCAGCCCGCATCCGGAGTCTCCTCCCCGGTGATGAGCTTCACGAGGGTGGACTTTCCGCTTCCGTTGTCGCCGATGACGGCGATGCGTTCCTGCCCTTCGACAATGAAGGAGAGATCGGAGAAAAGCACCCGGTCGCCGAACCCCTTCTTCAGGCTGTCGGCTACCAGCACTTCATCCCCGGCAAAAGCCCTCTCCTTGAATTTGACGGAGAGCTTCTTCTGCTCTTTGGGCTTCTCGCTGCGGGAGAGCTTTTCGATGCGTTTTTCCATAGAGAAGGCCCGCTTATGGAGCTTGTCGTTGCCCATGAAAGCCCAGAGATGCATCTGCTCCGCCGCCCGAGTGAGCTGCTCGATCTTGGCCTGATCCTTCTCATACTGCTTCCGCTTTTCTTCAAAGCGGCGCTGCCGCTCTTCGAGAAAGAAGCTGTAGTTGCCGCTGTAAAACTCGGCTTTCCCGTCCACCAGCTCGATACAGCGCTGGGCCACCACGTCGAGAAAGTAACGGTCATGACTGATGGCGAGGACGGTCCCCTTGAAGTGCAGCAGATAGTTTTCCAGCCACTCCACGGCGTGAAGATCCAGATGGTTCGTCGGCTCGTCGAGCAGTAGGATCTCCGTGTCCTCAAGGATCAGACGGGCGAGATTCAGACGGGTTTTCTCGCCGCCGGAGAGACTTTCAAAGCTCTGCGCCCGCATCTCGGGACCGATCTGAAGACCGTTGGCCACACGGTTCACGGCGACGTCCGTTTCATAGCCCCCGAGGCGCTCAAAATCCGCAGCGA
>CAZMXF010000203.1:0-4978 GCA_964570015.1 uncultured Oscillospiraceae bacterium
AGGGTCTCTACCGTGAAGTTTTCGCTGGCATCCAGGTCTGCCTTCGTAAACACGGTCTTGCCCTGAGCATCCTGGAGTTCATAGCTGTTAATGGTCGGCGTGCTTCCGATTTCTTTGATCTGGTTATATGTAACCTGGATCTTGTATTCGCCGATCGTGCCGCTGAGCAGATAGCCCTTATCGCCCTGCATGGTCAGCGGAGTCCCGTCATATTCCTTGCTGGCATCGAGGCCCCTCAAGGTCAGCGTGGGGACCGTTGGCTTCTCCGGTTCCGGAGAGGTAGTCGGCTCCGGTGAAGTGGTCGGTTCCGTGCTCGGTTCAGGCGAGGTGGTCGGTTCCGGTGAGGGTTCAGGAGTCTCGACCGTAATGGTGACATAGCCATTGACCGGGGTAATGTTGTAGAGTGCGGTTACGTCCGTCTCTCCACTGTAGACATGGATCGCGTCTGCATTCACAACGGTGTCAAAACCGGGTGCTGTCCCCTGTCCGCTGACGATGTTCTCTCCCCTGATCTCGTGTCCGTCGAACAGGCCGGCGACCTGATAGCCATCCGAATAGCCTTCGGCAGAACAGTCAGCCAGTGTGACCGTCTGATCAGCTGCCTGGACGGTGACAGCAGTGGTGATGCCGGAAACAACCAGTGGCTGCTTCTCCGCCGGATCCGCAACCGTCAATGTACCGTTCTGTACGCGGAACTGTCCTGCCTCCTGGAGTTCTTCCCAGCTGAACAGCTGGTTATCGTTCACGTCGTTGATTACACAGGATGTAACCTCGTTTTCAATGGAGCCGATGTTGGTGATGCTGCCGCCGGAATAGCTGAGCACGATCCGGTAGGTGATGCCCTGCCCATCAGTGACCTCGGTCACATCTGTTCCCGGATCCATTGTAAGAGGTGTCCCGTCGAACGGTTTGCTGGCACTGGGTGCCTCCACAATAACGCCCGGGATTACCGGAACAGGAGCCGGTACAAAGGGATTTACGGTAACCTTACCGTTTTCTCCGTGTACCTCATAAAGAGGCGTCACGTCCACGTCCTCAATTCCGTTGTTCATATAGACATGGACTGCGTCAGCGTTGACCACACTATCAAACTCTGCGCTGCCGTAGCCGGAAACGATGTCCGTCCCGGCAATCCAGTGCCCGGGCAGAAGCCCTTCCGCCTGGTAGCCGTTGGTGTAGCCCAACTCGCTTCCCAGATTGGCGGCATAGAAAACCTGATCTTCACTCTCTGCATCTACGGTAGCGGTGACACCGCGCACGGTCAGATACTGCCTGTTAGCGGGTTCCGTGACCGTCAATGTGCCATTCAGCACCCGAAAACCGTCAAAGGCGTCCAGATCCTCCTGGCTGAACAGCAGAGTGTTATCCATATCGTAGATTGCATAAGAAGTGACAGCATTCTCTGCAGAACCGATGTTGGTGATGCTGTTTCCGGAATAGCCGAGGACGACCCTGTAGTTGTTTCCGTATTCGTCGGAAATCAGGGTGACATCCTCACCGGCCGACATCTCCAGCGGATAACCGTCAAACTCCTTCTGGGCACCGGGAGCCTGAACGATCGCAGCCGGCGGGGTAAGGGTCTGGGATGTGGTCATCATAGTCTCCAGACCGGTATCTCCGCCTTCTGAGTAGTTATATTCATCCGGGTTCTGGTTATAAACCTCTTCGCCGCCTTCGTCGCCGCTGCCGCTATTGTACTGGTCTGAGACATCTTCCCACTGTGCAACCAATGTTGCATCGGTGTAAACCAGAATCTCATCCCGGGCATCCACGTCCTGATATGCGCCTGTGTTATACACCAGCCTGTATCCGGTAAACTGCCATGTACCGCTGTCGTCGGTAACCAGCGTCTCGGGCATATCTGCAGCATAGCAGGGCCATGCTCCGTAGCCGGCCTCCCCCCAAGGAGTCTCCGCATAATGATCGCCGCTGTCATAGCTGACATAGTGCTGATCCTCATCCGCGATTCTCCGGCAGGAAACATTCAGCGTGCAATAACTGCCGACTCCCCATGAAGAAACATAATCACCGTTGATGGTGATGTTCCCGCCTTCCGGACCGGCTACATCCGAGAGGAACAGCGTGACCGTGGTGGTGCCGAGCTTTGCCCTTGCCGCAGATAGCAGACTCTTTTGGCTCTGGGCATAATCTCCACCAACCAGCGAGATGTCATAGATGTAAAAACCGTCCAGCGGAGTCAGTCTGATGCCGATCATCCGGTCACGGTCCAGCAGGTTGATCAGACTGTCTTCATAGCCGATTTCCTGATTGTTGCGATCCACATAGCTCACATTACAGACCTTCATCTCCGAGCCGTCCAGATAGACGGTATCGGGATCAAGCGTCACATAATTTCCGGTTCCGTCGTCGTAGGAATCAACGACTACACCGTCGCGATCTACGCTGATCGAAATGTTCAGCGTGGCATCGCCGGGAACAGGGACCGGATCTGCATAGGCTGCAATTCCGGTCAGTGAAAAGACGAGGATTACAGCCAGCAGGGCGCTGATCGTTCTAATCTTTGTTTTCAAATCAATCACCTCTGATAACAGTTGAACCGTTCTCACAAACGGTTATAAAACGCTCTTTTTACAGTGACTATCATACACTGCTTTCCTGCAGGAGGCAACTTAAGAAATCTAAATTCGCTTCCTATACTGGGGAGAATCTCCATTTTCGGACAGAAACAGAGGTACTTTACCACACCGCAAAACAGGTCAAAAAATATTAAGAAAAATTTTTCTGTACTTTTCAGAAAAACGGTGTATACTATAAGAAGTTACAATATAGTTACGATTGGAGACAAATTATGAAAACCTTTTTTCGTGCCCTCTGGCGCGGTCTTCTCGTCATACTTTGCGGCGTGTTCCTGGGCGTCTTCATTTTCGCCGGGTATCAGCTCTATAATACCTTCTACGGCTATCACGCTGCCACCAAAGAATATGATAACCTGAATCAGCAGTTTGTCAGTGCACAGCCGACGCCGGAACCCACTCCCACTCCGACCGTTGAAGTGGTGGAAGAGACTCCCCCGGTTGTCTCCGGTCCGATTTCTGTTGACTTCAATTCCCTGCTCTCTCAGAACTCCCAGGTCGTCGGCTGGATCTACAGCCCGGACACCGTCATCAGTTATCCTGTTCTGAAAGGCGGAGACAATGAATACTACCTCCACCATACTCTGAACGGGACCGAGAATGCCAGCGGCAGCATCTTCATGGACGCAGTCTGCGAGCCCGATCTCTCCGGTGACAACACGATTCTGTACGGACACCACATGAACAACGGCTCCATGTTCGCCAGTCTCGCCAACTACAAACAGGAGGGATACCTCGAAGCGCATCCGGTTCTGTACTATTATACCCCGAATCAGGTCTACATGCTGCAGGTCTTCTCCTGCTATGTCACCGGCGGAGATTCGGACGTATATGCATTCAACTTTGCCACCAGAGGCGAGTATCAGGAGTTCATCAACCGTATGTATTCCCGCTCCAACTTTGACAGCGGGGTCGAGGTCACCAGCAGCGACCACATCATGACGCTCTCCACCTGCAGCTATGAATATGACGACGCGCGATACGTGGTCCTCTGCAAGATCGTTCCGATGTAAGCTTGATACTTTAATGCTAACTCCTGTGGCCGATCCCCGGTCACAGACAAAGCGCCCGACTACTCTCTCTGAGCAGCCGGGCGCTGTCTTTCTTTTTCAGAAGGTTTTATCGGTTTTATGACGGGTTCTCTGTCGAATAAACGGGGATTTCTTTCAGAATGGCATCCAGATCATCCGCCGAGACCGAGAGCATTCCGCATTCTTCTCGTGCGGACTGCATTCTCGATTCCATGCGTTCCGCCTGTTCCTCATCTCCTGCGTTCTCGTAAAACAGATGCCGGAAAGCAGCGTCTGCATATTCCGCAACGTGGTACTCTTCCTCGCGCACGGTCGGAAACGGAGCCACATCGTAACTGCGATTATAGTATTCCCCGATCATGTCTCCGTAGTTCTCATCCTGCAGGTTGTACTCCATATTGCTGTACGGTTCCCGGTTGAATGAATACCGAAGTTCATTGACCAGTTTCATGATCGAGAAAATCGCCGCAAGCAGCGCCACTACCGTGAGAACATTCAGGATTCTGACCAGGCGGGATGCTTTTCTCTTCTTTCCTGGTTCATGCATTGAGCAGCACCCCTTCCAGATAAGCGGTTTTTCTTGCCTCGGAGAATGTGAGGAATTGCTCCAGTTTTTCTCCGTTGAGGTCGAAGAATACCTTTAACATCTCCATCACGTCGGAGTGCATATTTTCCAGAGCCACGCGGTGGTTCTCTGTCTCGACATTTCGCAATTCGCGTTCCACTGTTTCCAGGAAGTATTCCAGGTTCTGGCATAACCGCCGCAGATCATAACCGGTATTCTCCTTCTCCCAGACATCCAACTCCCCATGCAGGAATACTCGTTCCATCGATATTACAAAATCCTTATAGTACTCTGCTGCCCACTGCAGATCTTCATACTCTTCAAAGGGGCTGTTATAACAGCGGATACCGTGATATGTGAACCAGGAGGAAAAAGCAATATAATCCCGGTTCTCCAGACAGTTGTCCAGTGTTTCCATGATGGGCTTCGGATTTCGCTCCGCCCTTTGACGCCGGACCTCTTCCGGTAATCTATATGTATTTTCCGAAATCGCGTTTGTGACGACTGCCACGATCAAAAGCAGGAGAATCAGCAGCATGCGCGGAACAATTCGGGCATATTGATCGGCTTTGCCGACCACCGCAGCTTCCGTCTCGGCATAGCGCCTGCGAAAACTCGCCATCTCCCGGTGATGCCGCACGGCCTGGTCGTTCGGTTTTCCGCAATATGGGCAGACAGTTTCTTCCAGGCCTACTTCGCCGCCGCAGTATTTGCACTTCATTCCGTCATCCCCTTCTCTTTCAGAAATTTCTCACATTCCGCTATCGGAATGAAACCGTCCTTCTTCA
>CAZMXF010000204.1:0-4965 GCA_964570015.1 uncultured Oscillospiraceae bacterium
ATGATCAAGAATATTTATCAGGAAGACAAAGACAGTGAGCAGGCATTATTTGATGCTCTGTATCGTCTGATGCTTGATACTCCGATTGACAAGATTACGGTCTCTCAGATCTTGGAAGAAGCACATGTAAGCAGATCCGGTTTTTACCGCAGATATAAGGACAAATATGACCTGCTTAACAGCAGCTATGAGAAGATCCTGGAGACGACGCTGTTTACGTTTCACTCTGGAAATACCTGGAGGGATTCTGTAACACAAATCTACAAAGTAATCGGGGAGCATTGGGTATTCTTCCGGAATGCATTTCACTCACAGGACTGGAATTCCCTTAGCAACTATATATTCTATCGAACCCTAAGAATGGAGAAGGAAGTACTGAGGAAAAACAACGTTGACCCGGAGAAGCCGGAAAACTCATATCGTCTCATTGCTTATGTGCGCGGCGGACTTGCTGTAACTCAGCAGTGGGTAGAAGATAATGCTGAGTTGCCGTTGGACAAACTGGTGGACATTCTTACAGAATTAGTCCCGGAGGCATTCAAAACATATTTCTGCTGAAACAAATCGACCGAAAAGTACCAACCTGCTCTTGAATTATTGTTTTTTCATTTTTTCTGAAATATAATTTGATTACCATTTTTTTAACAGGAGGTACTCCGGATGAAAAACATTTCAAGAAGACAGTTTTTGAAGGGCGGGGCAGCAGCTGCGGCAGCTGGTCTGCTGGGTACCATGATGCCGGCGGCAATGGCTGAAGAAGCGTCTTTTGATCGCGAAGTGGACGTCCTTGTCATTGGCGGTGGCGGCACTGGTGTTGCTGCGGCATGCGAAGCTGCTGAAGCAGGTGCAGAGGTTCTTGTCGTAGAGAAACTCGGTATTATGGGCGGATCCACACTAATGTCCGGCGGTATGATTCATGCCTGGGGTACAGATGAGCAGGCGGAATATACCGGCACAACTGATGACAATGCAGACCTTATGTTCAACTACTACAAAGGCTGCGGCGGCGGATTCATTGATGATGAAGTCTGCTATGACATGTGTGTTGGCAGTCACGATGACTTCCTGTGGTGCAAAGAATGCGGTATTAACTATGTTACCGTTTTCGGAGTACAGAATATTCCTGGTCTGACCGAGTACATTCGCCCCCGTATCCATCTTCCGGGTGATGAGACTTCCGGTACTGCCGGCATTCCCGGCCTTGGCCATTTCCATGTGAATCCGATCTGGGCTCGCGCACAGGCAGCAGGTGCAACCTGTGAAACCAATACTGCCGCAAAGAAACTGATTACCAATGAAAACGGTGCTGTAATCGGGGCTGTAGTAGAGAAGGACGGTGTGGGAACACTTATTAAGGCTCGGAAGGGCGTAGTTCTTGCAACATCCGGTTACGATTACAATGTAGATATGGCAAAAGCCATGAGCAAATCTCAGTACATTGTTCTTACCGAGGAAGGCAACATTTCCGGTTCCTGCGTAGGCAACACCGGTGATGGTATTCGCATGGGCATGGAAGTCGGTGCTGGACTGGCAGGAATCGGCGGTGCCATTAACGTCAGCTTTAACGGTTCCATTGGCAGAGATCCCACCAGCAACGTCGGCGGTTGCACGACCGGCATTTCCGTAAACAAATATGGCCAGCGCTTCGTAGATGAATGGTGCCAGTACGGGTATTACATGAACGCCGTGTTCAATCAGGATGATCACATTTGCTGGACGATTACTGACCAGGCTGCAGTTGACCGTGAAGGCGGTACTGCTATGGGCTTCACATCAGATGATCTTTCTGCTGATGTTGAGGCAGGCAGTGTCGTTAAAGCAGACACTGTTGAAGAGCTGGCGAATGCGATCGGTATCAGTGCTGCTGGTTTGGCATCTACGCTGGCAACATGGAATGCAGACTGCGCAAAGGGTGTAGATACTGCATTTGGTAAGACTGAATGCCTTAACCCCATTGAAGTTGGTCCTTTCTATGCTGCCAAGACCGGAAGCTATAATCTCGGTACGATGGGCGGTCTGAAGATCAACACGGATGCTCAGGTATGCCGCTTTGACGGTACTCCGATCGAACATCTCTATGCTGGTGGACTTTGCACCGGCGGCTGGGCCGGTCAGTTCTATCCCGGCTCCGGCACTGCGATCCTCTCTACGGTTCACTGGGGAAGAAAAGCAGGACGCAATGCAGCTGCAAACGAAAATCTGTAATACCATATGACAGTAAAAAGCAGGGGAGTATTCTCCTGCTTTTGTTTGCACCATTGCTAGAGTCGGCTAATAAATAACGAAAGAAAGGATCGAAATAATCGAACTTTTTTGGGACTTGACTTTATGTAAACCACTGCTCTTGACAATCTTGTTTTCATTGTGCTATAGTACGTCCAAGATCAGTGCACAGATCGATGAACAAAACAAATACCCTGTAAGAGATGCGCGAGGGACAAGCCCTATGACCGCACGGCAACCTCCCGGAGAGAAAGGTGCCAAAGCTTGTACGACAGGTATATACCAGTCCCGCGACTGGTATTTTTGCGCCTGTTTTTCGGGAGAAAACGAGAAATGAGGTGCATTTTTTGTATTCAGAACAGCATGAAGTCATTACCCGCTGGGGCCATTTCCTTTTGGATGATGCCGCTTATGCCGCATACCTGGAAGGAAAACTCTGGATTAACTGGGGCACTGAACCGGCCAGAAAGCAACAAACCCAAAATAATACTACTAAACCATATATTCCGCTCAATGTATCCGAAGAGGCTGTACGTATGAGAGATGCTGCCGCACATCAGGATGTGTATCTGCTTCTGCAGCAGCAGTTTCCTGGAGCATCCGTTCCATTGCCCTATAAAAACAGGATGAGAGATCTATCGGTTGAGGAGATGAACCTCTCAGTCCGTTCATCCAACGCACTGATGCGGGCGAACGCCAGAACGTTTGAACGCGTGATGGAGATCATGCAGATGGAGGACGGGTTCAAGAAGATTCGGAATCTGGGAATCAAAAGTGAGAAGGAGATCGTCCGTAATTTCTTCTCTGCCTGTTATGCGAATCTGAGCCAGGGCGAGCAGGCGGCCTTCTGGCAGAAAGTGATAGAAAATTGTAAAAACCTATGATTTTCTGAACTTTTAGCCCTCTTGACACCGGGTGTATAATTGAGCTCACCTGCGCATACCCATTCAGAAAAGGAGGCGGTTCCATTGAACAAGATTGTTGATAGACCCGAGGAATGTCTGAATGCTCTGTTTAAGAAGGGCAGAAAAAACGGTTTGCTGACTATGCAGGATTTGGAGCAGGTCAGCGCACTTGGACTTGATGAGGCTTCCGTAGAGCAGTTCTATGATCGGCTGGAAAAAGAGGGCATCATTGTTGAGTGCGTCTTACCTTCACCTGAAGCAGAGCTCCCACCGGAAGAGGGAGACCTGGATGCTTTGGAGGAGGTCTTACCTGCAGAACTTGCCGAGACGGATGAGCTGATGAAAGGCACACCCATCGATGATCCGGTGCGGATGTATCTGAGGGAGATCGGGAAGATCCCTCTGCTGACTGCTGATGAGGAAACTGAACTGGCAGAGAGAATGTCCCGGGGAGATGAGAAGGCAAAGCGTCGCTTGACGGAAGCAAATCTCCGCCTTGTGGTATCCATTGCCAAACGTTATGCCGGCCGTGGCCTTCAGCTTCTGGACCTGATCCAGGAGGGGAATGTAGGGCTCATGAAAGCGGTGGATAAGTTCGATTATACAATGGGCTACAAGTTTTCAACCTATGCCACCTGGTGGATTCGTCAGTCTATTACCCGTGCAATCGCCGATCAGGCCAAGACGATTCGCATTCCGGTACATATGGTGGAGACCATCAATAAGACGCTTCGGGTATCCCGTCAGCTGATGCAGGAGCTCGGGCATGAACCGACCGAAATGGAAATTGCGGAAGAGATGGGGATGCCGACGGAAAAGGTTCTGGAGATCCTGAAGATAGCTCAGGAACCGATCTCGCTGGAAACGCCAATCGGAGATGAAGAGGACAGCCATCTTGGAGACTTCATTCCTGCAGAAACGGCATCAGATCCGGAGGAAGCAGTGAATAACAAGATGCTGCGCGAACAATTGGAAAGCGTTTTGTCGGTGCTCACTCCGCGAGAGAAAAGAGTATTGGAATTGCGGTATGGCCTCGAAGACGGCCGACAGCACACCTTGGAAGAAGTAGGTCAAGAATTCAAAGTGACCCGTGAGCGGATACGCCAGATCGAAGCCAAAGCCCTCCGGAAACTGAGACATCCCAGCCGCGGAAGGATCATCAGGGATTTTCTGGGATGAAAATGAGAGAAGAGGATAATAGCTCCTACACTGTGCAAAAAACAAATATTCAAAGGTGTCATAAGAGCGTGCATGTGACGCTTCTGTGATTCCAGCTGTGCTATAGTACGGTCACAAATTCAAATTATAATAACAAGGAGATAATAAAAATGATAAGAAATATCAATGAGCAAGAACTGGAGAATGTGACCGGCGGATGGCAGTATGCCAACGGAGGCTATGTTAACTACGGCAACTACATTGTTTATACGGTAGCTCCCGGAGATGTCCTCAGCGGCATCGGTCAGCGTTTCGGTGTGGGCTACATGCAGATTGCGTCATGGAATCACATTAAGAATCCGGATCTGATCAGCATCGGACAGAAGCTTACCATTTATCCCGCTGTCCTTAGATAAGATTTCTTCCAGTTACAAGTAAGACCCCGCCATTTGATGATGGCGGGGTTTTACTTACTAATAAAACCATTAAAACTGTTCACAATAATATGCAATTGTTGTTCAAAGTTTGTTCACAGATATTAGCACTCTCGCCTTGACAGTGCTAAAAATAGTGATATAATTATAATTGAACAAAGGAAATAGAGATCGAATAAATGACCTCCTTCCCCTTGCTCTGGTAACAACAAAATGATGATTGCGTAATAAAAGGAGGCATGACT
>CAZMXF010000205.1:0-4923 GCA_964570015.1 uncultured Oscillospiraceae bacterium
CTTGCCGCTTCGTATCAAAGCGAAAGAGGAACAGGTTCCTTTCTGTCTCACCATTCTTCATCGGAACCTCGATCAGCGTCTCCAGGATTTGGACGTCGCCCTGCGTCTCCTCTTTGATCACAGTCGCCTCCCCATTAGGCCAGCCAAGAATGAGATCAAGGCCGTGCAGTGCCGCCCCGTCCAGTACCTCGATGCGCATCGCCGGGCGAAGGAGACCCGTGTTGCTCGAGAAGGTGAGCGAACTAAACCATTCTTCGCTCTCCGTCTCCGTCATTCCTGCGTCGCGCAGGCACTGTTCAAACGGCCTTTGCTGCTCCTTTGGTTGATCCCCTCCGGGCTTGAAAGTTTCAAAAATCACCTTCAGCGTGGTACCGCCATAGCTCCAGGTGGAGTCAATGGGAGCTCCATCTGTCATACGGAAGCCGTAGAGGTGCCCCGTCTCCTCCGTATCGAAGTGCAGCGCCATGGCACAGGTGCCAAAATTCAGATCCATGTGCAGGCCTTCGTTAGGCGTACCCTCGTCTCCGTCAAAGAAATAGACCTTCTCGTCCTCCGGATGCAGTTCCCGGTGGGCCATGGTCGCCCGATAGACTGCATAACCGCAGGCTGCTAACAAAAGAGCAAGAATCGCTGCAATCAGAGCCGTAACCCAAACCTTACGGGGACTCCGGCGCGTCTGATGTGTATAATCCGAGAGGTTGAGGAAATCCTTGGTCAGCATCAGCTGCTCTTCATGGATACCGTCCATGGCATCCAGCAGAAACCATCCGTCTACCATAATCCTTCCTCCTTCAGCGTATCCCTAAGTTGATTTCTCAGTCGGAAGAGGATGCTCTTCGTTTTACTTTCGCTAAAAGAAAGCCTTTTAGCAATTTCCTTCACTGGCGTCATGTACCAGTAGCGTGCGACAAATATCTTTTGGTCGGTCTCCGGCAAAGAGGCGACGAAAGAGCCCACAGCTTGCTGGAACTCCTTAATTTCATAGCTGCGCGCCACATCCAGCTCTGAGGGAATGCAGTCATTCAGTTCGTCCAAAGCAAGAGGAAGCTCTCCACTTCCGCGCTTCACCCGGTTCTTGGAACGGATCAGGCTGATCGCCAGATTCCGGGTGATGCGGCCCAAAAAGGTTGCCAGGACACTGGGCCTGTCTGTGGGCATGGCGTTCCAGGCACGAAACCAGGTGTCATTCACACACTCCTCCGCATCCTCGTTGTCGTTGCATATTTGAAAGGCAATGGCGTGGCAATACCTCCCATACTTTTTATCTGTTTCCGATATGGCCATATCGGAACGCTGCCAATATAGATCCACAATCTCTGCGTCCTCCATACGGCGCCTCCTTCTGTCTAAGAGCTCTCAATTATATACACGCCAACTTGTAGTGATTGGTTGATAAAAAACGAAAAAAACTGAAGAGATTATAGCATTGAAATCAGGAAAAGCAAAATGCCGCAGAATAACAGACGAGCGGGAGCGATTCGTCGCTCCCGCTTGTTGACTGTCATGTGTATTATCCGTATTGCTCTGCCATATAGATGCTGGCGCGAGACTGAATAGTAGCAGCGGCCTGCTCCGCAGTTTTACTTCCCCCAAGATAGGCGTTGACTTCCTGCCAGATAATATCAAACAGGCTGCTGTCATATTCGTTCACGCAGTCGATGGATCGGATGATTTGGATAGCGCGCTCCTTTTTGCCTTCATCCAGAGTTGCAAGCGGTATGGTCGTGTTGAAGTGCTGACCATCCATAACACCCACAAGTCCAAGAGCATTTTCCCCGTCCATTTCGCTGATCCATTTCTCTATGGTGCGATCCAGGGCTTTTTGCATCATGGGAACATCGCCCACTTTGTACTGGAAGCTGTCACTCAGCAGAAACTTAAAGAAAGCCCAGACGCCATCCTGTACTTCAGATTTCGCAGACATACCCAGACGGATGGTCGGGGTCATGGCAACACCGTTTCCGTTGGTGGCCGGGAAACCGATGGATCGGCTCTCTCCACCGAATACGGAATCCGCATAGCATATCCAACGAATTAAGTTTCCGCCGCCTGTACAATACAGATCTTGTTGCCCAAAGTAGATTCGCTCCCAATCTCCCAGAGTTTCGTCCTTTTCCTCCGGGAGCTGCGCGATGTACTGCAGCAGTCGAACAAATTCAGGAGAATCAAAGCTACATGTGCCATGAACACGATCTACATACTCTTTGCCGGTGTAGGCGATCAGTCTTGTCAGAAATCCATCTCTCGTCATCCCGGCACCGAACATCTGCTGCGCACCGTGCTGATGGGCAAGATCAAGGAAATCATTGACCGTCAAATGCTCCGTCTTTCCTATCCTGTCCTCGGAGGAAAATACCGTAGTAACAGTAAAAGAAGGTACAAAATCGTACAAGTGGCCGTCTCGCTCCAAGGCCGCAGTTGCGCTGGGGATCATATCCTCATAGTTGATTTCCGAATCCTGTTCAAACCAGGGCTTGAGATCTGCAATAAGGCCCTTTGAAATGTAGTTGGCTGACGTCAGACTCCAGAGGTCATATATATCCGGCTCATTTCCGGCTGTAATATCTGCGTTCAAGCGATTCATGCCGACACTGGCGTCATACCCCTCGTTATACACGCCATAGTCGATCAGCTCAATGCGATAGTCCGGGCTGAGCGCGTTGAAAGAGGTCACCGCATTTCGGAGCAGCTGATCTCCGTTGAAGTCTACGCCGGAGCAGGTTGCCAGGCGGATCACCTGCACGTTCTCGCTCTTTTTGATCGACCAGAAGGCAGGCTCCCCATCAAAAGCCGCGCCGAAATAGCTTCCCTCCGACAGGGGGATCAGGCAGGTGGCCTTTCCGCCGCTGGCATAGGTGTTGGCAAAAGGCCAGCTTGTCCCGCTTGTCATGTCCAGCTCATACAGCACATCGGAACCCCAGGCAAATAACTCTCCTTCATCCATACCACCGCACAGGACAGGATAGCTGCCCTCTATGGAATAGCTGGCAAGCTCCTGCAATTCAAGCGTATTCCCGCTTGGATCTTCGCCAAGCAGCTGCGCTCGAATTATTCCGTTATCCTGATCGAGAACAAATACGCTCTCATCTGTGTTGCGAATCAGAGAAATCTGGCCGGAGTACGGCCCAAAGGCCGTGGCCCCTCCACCTCTAATCACATAGTAAACCGTGTCATTGGCGCGAAGAACAGTTCCGTCCTTTAGTACCACGGCCTCCCAAATGGTATCAAGAGACAGCCCATCCGGCAAATTGAGTGGAAAGGAATTGTAAGGCTTGTCAAGATTACCGACACCTTCATTTGAAAAGCTATAGAACTGATAGCTGCCATCTTCATTCATCGACAGAACAAAGGTGACGCCCCATCCTGCTCCGTCCATGGAAATCACATTGTCCAGTTCCAGCCCTTCGATACGGGAGATGCTATTGTCTGCGAGACGGATGCGATAAAAGCGATAATGGCCGTTATCGTCTGTGGCACAAACGCTTATCTCATTAGCGGCCTTCACCGCGTCGATCATGTGGAACCCAATGTCAGGGATGGCGACAAGCTCTGGCGCGAACAGTCTTGCTCCGCCCTCACCGGTCAGTGTCCCACCGGCTATTTCACCATCTGTATACTTTTCTTCATGCTTTCCGCAGCCGGTGACGGAGAGCAACATCAACAGAACCAGGCAAAAAATGAAAACACGTTTTTTCATGGCTGCACCTCTCACTTCCCGGCTTCCGCAAAGTCGAAGCTGTCCGCGAAGGCTTCGCAGCTCTCGTGGCCAAGGGGCGTCGTGCCAAAGACGGTGATCATTGTGTCCTCATTCTCGTAGAACACCCAGGTCAGAGATTTTCCGTTCTCGGGATGGCTCCAATCCCAGGATGCAATGTTGACCAACGCGCCTGTCGCCGTTGTGTACTGCCATTCCTCATACTGCTCGCTGCCGTACAACTCCTGCACCGTCGGGTCGAGGACATTTTTCCTGCTGCGGACGAAGGTGAAGGGATAGCCCTCTTCGCCAAAGGGCAGGAAGCCGAAGCCATGAAAGCTGCCGTCCTCATAGACGATGTAGCATTGGAACTCAAATTCGCCCTCTTCGCGTAGAATGAAGGGTCCGATTCCGGCGAGCTGATGGAATTGCGCGTCATTCTCCGGCGTGGTGGCAGAATCATGCAGACGGACGCCGTAGTGTTCAGACAGAGCAAAGAGTTTTTCCATCATGTCCTCCGTGCACGCACTGTAGATATCATAATAAGATTTCCATTCGGGATGCGCGGCTACAAAGGCCAGATCATCTTGGTTGGTATGGTTTTGTGCCGCTTCGGATTCCCACCACGCCTTGTAGTAATCCTGCCATTCCAGCGAGGCTTTCATCGTGTTCGAGCCCATCGCTCCGCTGTACGAGAGATAATGATGATCGCTGGGGTCTCCGAATTCCGGCGAGAGCTCCAGATCCGCGGACGGTGCCGGTGCCGGGGCAAGCCGGGATGAGAAGCCAAACCAGCCCAGCGCGTAGGCGGCTGTTCCCAGACCGAGGATCAGCGCGGCTGCCAGCGCGAAGGTGATGATCCGCTTTTTCGCAAGATGCCCGGCTGCACCTCCGATCTTATACCCCAGCCTTTTACGGGTGCTTTCCAAAACACTGTCGTCCATATCATTCAGTGCAAATAGCAGCAATTCGCTTTTCAGCATAGTCCTTCCTCCTTAAGCTGCGAGAGCAGCTTTTTCCTTGTGCGGTGGAGCATGGTTTTGACTTTGCTTTCCGAAAAACCGGTTTTTTCCGCGATCTCCTTGACAGACGCCATATACCAGTAGCGACTGAGAAACACGTCCTTTTCGTCCTTCCCCAGCGCATTGACCAGTCGCCGCAACTCCCGGTTCAACTCCCGAACCTCCAGCTCCTGCTCGGTATCCTCGCCGGAGTCCAGTGTTTCAGCC
>CAZMXF010000206.1:0-4914 GCA_964570015.1 uncultured Oscillospiraceae bacterium
TTCGCTACTTTCAGATATGGGTATTCATCTATTATAATTACGATATGTTTCGCCAACGAATCCAAATAGGAAAATAAATCCTGAAAGCTTTGAAATGCCAGCATCGCTGGCAGTATTCCAGTCCTGACAAGCTCCTGAGTCAATAAGGATATGTTTTCTTCCAAGCTTCCCTTAATGCACTCATAATAGACACTGATGCTTTTTCCGTTTTGCAGAGCTTCCTTAATCAACGTCGTCTTTCCGACTTTTCTTTTTCCATAAATCATGACAGCCGAGCCCGGAGTCAATAATGCATTACGAATGGAAACCAGTTCATTTATTCTACCGACAAACATAACAGCACCCACTAACGTTGAAATTTTTTCATTGAATTTATTTTCAACATTATTTTACAACATTATTCTCTGCTTTTCAAGTACTACTATCAGTAAATCCAAGAACAATGATTTAAGCCGCTTCCCAGCTTTATAAATGGGAAGCGGCTTGAACTATTCATTTTGAGCTGTCATGCCTTCGCTCTGTTCCGGTTCAGCATACCCTTTAGCATTACAGCCGGTACACTCTGAGCTTGAGAACGGTATTCTCTGCCCTTGAGAATAAGCTTTTCCACTTTCAGATTTTTGATCTCATCGTTCGGGATATTATAGGGATTCCCCGAAAGCATCACCATGTCTGCGATTTTACCTGCTTCCAGAGATCCGCGTTCTTTCTCGTCAAACGTAGCCCAATACCCATTATAAGTTGCCATCTTCAGCGCATCCTGTATGGAGACCGCCTGTTCCGGATTGGAATGATTGACCGCCTTATGGAGCCAAACGATCGGATCAGGTGATGTACAGGGTGCGTCGCTGCCAAATGAAACGATGCATCCGTGCTCCATGAAGCTTCTGACCGGGTTGAGTTTTGCATTTCTCTCTTTCCCGAGAAGCAGTTCTGTATAGGAAGCGGGTTCCTGCTTCCAGTTATCGAAGGCAATCTGCATCGGTACCTGAATGTGATATTCTTCGCAGATTTTCATTCCTTCTTCCGTCGGTATACAGGCATGGATGATGCCGTGCCGGTGGTTCTCCCTCGGCATGTCGTCCAATGCCGCCTTGATTGCTTTTGCCGCCTGATCAAAGGCCTTGTCCCCGATCGCATGTATCTCGATCTGAAGTCCAAGCCTGTTTGCTTCTATGCAGAACTTGGTCACCTGCTCATCGGTATAATACAGTACTCCGCTGTTGGAAGGATCGTTCGAATACGGCTCATTCATGGCAGCATCCTGAGAGCCGAAGCAACCGTCAAGTGCGCAGGCGAAGCATCCCCCGATTCGCGGCAGGTATCTTGCTTTTGCAGCCCTGGTGTTCATGGACTGGGGGAAAATACGAACCTGAAATCCGTTTTGCAGGCTTCTGGCAAACCAGCTCTCCATTGAGATATCCATATTCATCAGGAAACCAACACCGCTGACACTGTGGATCATCCCAATTCCCTTACCGGCTTCATAATCCACTGCTTTCTGCATATTGGCAATAAGCTCAGGGATGGACAGTGAGTTTGTGATATAGTCTGAAACAGCAAAGAATGCTTCCTGATTCATCTCTCCGGTATCTGGGTGGTATCCGCGAAGTTTCTTTACTTTTCTCGGAAGCTTATTGAGAAGCGCTGAATTCACAACACATGCGTGTCCGTCATACTTGACCATAAAAAGCGGCTTTCCGCAGGTCACTGCGTCGAGTTCTTCCCTGGTTACCAGTCGTCCTTCTTTGACAGAATACGGAGACGCACCGAAAGCAATCAGGGTTTTACTGTTTGATTCCGAGGCAAACTTTGAAACCATTTGAAGTATTTCTTCGTTGGATGATGCCTCCATGACATTCAGACCGGCGTGGAAAGCGGAAAAAGAAGCAAGATGCTGATGTGTGTCCGCGAAGGGTGGGATCAGAGCACGCGTTCCAAGCTCAATGACTTCCGCTTTGCTATACTTTGCCGGGAGGTCGTTGCCAACATAGATGATTCTTCCACGATTTTCTACCAGGTACTGAAATACATCATCATTGCTGTTAACGGTCACAATGTCTCCGTGGTATACTCTCACAATATTTCCTCCTGTTTGAGTGACTGATATTTCTTCATCTTGCAAACACCCATGTCTCACATTTTTTCTTGTCCTGCTAGTCCATAGTAAAGCAGCTGGGTTCGTTGTAAGTGCTCAATTCTTTTTCTCCTGCCGGTCCAGCCAGGCCATCAGGAGATTAACAACTCTCTCCTGCTCAGATTCAGTCAAGGCTCGTCCCTTTGGCACTCGATACCACTTGTTCATGCATCCTCGGCAGCAGCAGGCTGTGGCATGCATCGCCTTAAACACCGGATGTCCGTGCATCGGAGTCTGTTTTCCGTCATTCATAGGTTCCGCAGGTGTAAGTTTCTGACGGACAAAGTCATAGGCATGCCTTCGTATCGTTTCCATTCCTTTGTCAGCGAGGTATTCCCGCTCTTTTTTCGTCAAATAGAAACTGGAGCGAAATCTCGATTTCTCCAGCTTGTCCAGAGCCTGGTCTATCGTCTGCATGTTGCCTCATCCTACTGTTCTATGTATTTCTGAACCTGTATCTGCATCATACTGTAATCTTGTTCCTATCTCAAACACATTTCCGGAGGCATCCTGCAGGAAAGCCCTCATCAGACTTTCTTTACCAATTCCGTTATAAGCGTCTATGATCATCTTCGGCATAACGCGGAATTCAAATTCTGCCAGTACCGAACCCGTAACTGGTATTTTCCCCTTCAGCCATTCAATTGTATAACCGAGGCATCCATACGAATTGTATTTGATCTGGAACCGCTGTTCCTCTGTTAATTCGGATGTGCCGAGATGTTGTTTCACAATATTCTCAAGAAACTTTACATCATATTCCTGAATATACTCAAACAGAGTATTCTGAGAATGATCTTTAAACGCCTTTAGGTAAAAATCGCGTTTGTCCCACATTCTTTCAAGACTCTGAGCCAACTGATGCACTGTATACGGTTTTCCACTGTTCAAATTGGAATACTCCAAATCCTGAAGAAAGACCCAGGAAACCAGGTCATATTTGTCTTTGAAATAATAATAGAAAGTACCTCTCTGGGTACCGCTTCTTACACACAGATCATTAACCCTTATATTCTCTAAGTCTTTCTGAAGAAGCATCTCCTGCAACACTTCTGCAAAATGTTTTCTTGTATAATCATTAATTGCCAAAATATCACTTCCTTTGTAAAGGCTTAGGACAGCTAAAGTATAGCATAGCATCATGTTTTTGTACAGATTCTAATTTTTGTGCAATTATTATACAAAAATGCAATTTAGTTCATTGTCGCAGAATTCCGTCTCCTGTATTATCAGACCAAGGGTAAAACCTAAATACAAGAAAGGATCACACGATATGAAAAAACGGATTTGCCTTGCGGTCATGGTACTGGTATTCGCACTGTTCTCTTCCACAGCATTTGCTGATTCCTACACCGGAATCGGAAACGGACGTAACGGTGAGGTCGAGGTAACTGTCGACGTTGATGGCGGAGTCATCACTTCTGTAGAAGTCGGCACGAATTCTGAAACTCCTGCTATTTCCTCCTATGCCTTTGAAAGAATTCCTTCTCTGATTGTTGAACACCAGACACTTAATGTAGATGCCGTTTCCGGGGCCACTTTCTCCTCAAACGCAGTGAAAAATGCGGTGAAAGCTGCACTTCAGGAAGCAGGATTAAATCCGGACGATTACCAGGAGCCCATTCTCTATTCCGGAGAAGAACAATCTCTCAGCACTGATATTGTCATTGTAGGCGCTGGTGGCAGCGGTCTTTCTGCTGCGATCGAAGCAGCCGGCGCAGGAAAATCAGTCCTGGTCATTGAGAGTAATGCATATGCAGGTGGAGCCACTCTGTATTGCGGTGGTATGGTAATGTACGCTCCGACTGAAGAAGAAGCTGCAGAATTCGGTTCTCTGGATGCAGAGGGACTCCATCAGGGAATGAAGGAAAACGCTTCGGAATTCTTTAATGATGAGCTTTCCATGGACTATCTGAATCACAGCCTGGAGAACCTTCAATGGCTGAAAAGTATTTATTCCGGCGATGACCTCATCGACTCACACGATCCCGGCTATGTTCCTCTCGCCTCTGAGAATGGCGAGCCCGCCCACACTCTTGCTATCACGATCCGTCCAAACGGAGAAGAGCAGCTTGTCAATACATGGATCGTGGATTCTCTTTTGAAAGCAGCTCAGGATGCGGGAGCCACTTTCCTCTATGAAACAACTGCAGATCAGCTTCTGACTGATGAAGCCGGCGTAATCTGCGGAATTCATGCTACGGACGTTTACGGCAACACCTATGTTGTCTCTGCAAAAAAAGTCATTCTTGCATGCGGCGGATTTGGCAGCAATTATAACATGCTGAAGGAACACTGCGATATGGAAAGGCCTTTCTATCTTGGGCCGTCCTCCAATAAGGGCTGGGGCATCGAAGCAGGAACTTCTGTCGGCGCCAAGACCGGATATGCTACTCTTCCCGACCTTCCCGGTTATGACTCCATGGTTTACGGTACTGTCGGCGGTCTGATTGTTAATGAAAAAGCAGAAGTGCTGAATGATAATAATACCGCTATCGAAAACCTCTATGCGGTTGGTGAACTGACCTGCGTGCAGGTACTGGATACCGTACACTTCTCTGCTGGTGAGAACAACAGCTGGAACATTTACAGTGGCAGAATCGCCGGGTTGGCTGCTGCCTCCAGTATCGGCGAATAAACAAAACAGCCCAACAAATAATACTGTTAATCCAGAAGACATCATCTGCGGATGGTGTCTTCTTCTATAAAAAAACCGTAAATCCCGGTCGGATGCCTTAGCAGCTAACCAAAATCTACGGTTGCTACAGCGTCGCAGC
>CAZMXF010000207.1:0-4884 GCA_964570015.1 uncultured Oscillospiraceae bacterium
ATGGCAACCATCGGTTGCTCAATTCCGTAGGTATAAAGCTTCGGGTCCGTGATCTGGAAGTAAACGACTGTATCAATCTGCATCGTGACGTTATCTTTCGTAATCACGGGCTGAGGTGGGAAGTCCGCAACCTGTTCCTTCAGGGTAACGATCTTGGCCACACGCTCAATGAACGGTACCTTGAAGTGAATGCCGACGTTCCAGGTCGTCTTATAGGCGCCCAGGCGCTCCACCACATAAGCTTTGGCCTGCTGCACAATGCGGATATTACGCACCAGAATAATGATCAGCAGCAGAGTACTACAGGTCCCATAACATAGCCTCCTAAATGGTATTATAATATTTTATTTGTTTTCTTTCTAATGCTGTTCCAACATGTTTACGGACTCGGACATCATATGTGTTCGGTCTGCCTTTTCAGGTCAGGCGCAGCTCAATTCGGCTTTTCGACGATCAGCTTCACACCTTCGATCCGAAGTACGCGTACCGTTTCGCCCTTTTCCGCCTTCTCGGTTTCCCGGTCCATGCGGGCGGTCCAAGTCTTTCCGTCCAGAAGAACCGCTCCCTTGGCATGGAGATTGTCTATTCCCTCGGTAACAATGGCATCTTTCCCAATGACCATGTCCGCGTTGGTCGGGGTGACACGGCTGTTGACATATTTCCGGACCAGGGGCCGGGTCAGAACCAGCGCAATCACCGACACCGCAACAAACCAGACGATCTGCAGCCACACCGGCGCATGAAAGAGCGCAGAAATCAGGGCGGCCAGCGCGCCCAACGCAAACCAGATCGAGATCAGGCCCGGTACAACAGCCTCAATGACCAGCAGCACAACCATGGCGATGAGCCAGAAAACAGACATCTGCATCATTCCGCTGACGACCATATTTCATCCCTCCTACGGTTTGGAGGAAAGCAAGCACCTTCCCCCACTATTCTTTCTATAAAATACCATACCCGTCTTTGAAAAGCAAGCCGCAAAAACGCCCGCCGGGTTTTCACTCCGGCGGGCGCCATACAACCGTTATTTCATGGCTTGAGTTTTCTGAGCGGTCTGTCGGAAATCACTGGGCTGTTTTGAACGTAACTGTAACCGTGACGTCGCAGTTCGGCATGGTGAAGTTCGACGGGCCCACCGGGAAAGCCTGATTCGTCCCGGTCTTTGTGACCGTGATGGAATAGACCTTGTAGCCGTTTTCCGGCTCTGCGACGATCTTCACATCACTTCCGGCCGGGGCAGCTGCAACGTTCTGCCCTCCGACCTGGGTTATGAAGGCGCCGTGAGCTGAGCTCTGCGGGGTAATCTTAAATGTCTGCCCTGTAACAGCTGCCGGAGCTGCTGTGTTGCCGCCCGAGGCTGCACTGTTTGCAGGCGCTGTTGTTCCGCCCGTTGCAGTTCCGACTCCGGCCTGGCCGCCGGGAACCGGCAGATAGAAGGTCTGGCCGACACTGATACGGCTCAGATTATCGGTGTTGTTCAAAGCCTTCAGCTGCTTCTCGACCTTTGAGAAGTCCAGTTTATAAATACCGCAGATGATTGCAGCCGTTTCACCGCCTTTGACCTTGTGTGCCACGATCTCCGTGTAATTGTACCCCTGTGGCACCGACGTGCTCGGGATCACAAGCATCTGTCCCGCCGGAACATGATAATAGTTGGAAATGCCGGACAGCTTTTTGATTTTATCGGCGTTCGCGTTGAAGTCCACACCCAGTCTGGCACAGATATCCGCTACGGTTTCGCCCGCCTGCAGTTTATAGTTAACAAGATAACTGACAACGGTATCACCCGCAGTATTTGTTCCGCCGGCTGTGACCGCAGGTGTATTGCCGGCGGCCGCCGCCGTATTGCCGGTGGTCGTCGTAGCGCCGCCCGGTGCGCTTACAGCCGCACTTACCGTTCCGACGGGAACCGGCAGATAGAAAGTCTGGCCGACGCTGATGCGGTTCAGATTATTGGTATTGTTCAGTGCTTTCAGTTGTCCCTCGATCTTTGCAAAATCCAGCTTATAGATACCGCAAATGATTGCAGCAGTCTCGCCGCCCTTGACCTGATGGGCCACAATCTGGGTATAGCTGCTTCCCTCGGGGACTGTCAGGCTCGGAATCACCACAATCTGTCCCGCGGGGACGTGATAGTAGTTGGAAAAGCCGGACAACTTCTTGATCTTCTCGGCATTCGCATCGAAGTCCACGCCCAGCTTGGCGCAGACAGATCCTACGGTTTCACCCGGCTGCAGTTTGTAGTTGATAAGATAGCTGACAATACTGTCTCCGGCCGAAGTCGTACCAACGGCTGCAGGTGCAGCAGGACCGGAAGCGGTCTTAGCTGCAGCAGCGGCTTTCTTGATCTCTTCCTTTGCTTTATTCGCACGGGTGGGATCTTTCGAAGTGTCAAAAGTCGGCAGATAAAGAACCTGATTGACCTTGATGTTGTTGTAGCTGCCGATGTTATTTACTTCGCTGATCCACGCCTGGTTTGCAAAGAAGTCGATCTTCAGTCCGGCACAGATTCCCAGAGCCGTGTCTCCGCCTTTTACCGTGTAAGCAATATAATCACTGTCCGCACTGGCCATCACGCCAAAACAGCCAAACATCATCATCACAGCAAGAAGGCTCAGCAGGACTCTCTTTGTATTCTTCATATCCATTCCCTCCGGGATTTCAAAAATGAAAAAACATTTCTCGTTTGGTTACAATATTATTACATTTTGGGGCAAATTGCAACAACTGTTTTCAAAATTAAGAATTATTTATCTTTTAGACTCCCTTGAAGGTCGTTCTTTCACCCACAAAGGTGTCCTCCGCTCTGTTTCATTTGGATTATAGCATTGCAGGAATTCCAGGTGTACATAAGAATTCTGAAGAATGCTTCTTCGCACCGGGGAAACAAAACCAGCGGAGATTTCTCCCCGCCGGCTTATGATACTGCCGAAGCATTTTTCATCAATGATATTCGTCCGGAATATCCAAATTCATATATCGGTTTTTCAGCACACGGTACTCGTCTTTGTCGATCAGGCCGGTCTTCAGATAATTGTCAATCTGTTCCAGATACTTGGCTCGGCCCGTCAGATGAGCACAGTGGATGGCTTCCTCCGCCTCCGTGTCCAGATGGGCACGGGCATTGGCTCTGACCTGTGGCCGGGGCTGCGCAGCGGGACGCGGTGCGGTCCTCTGTGGCGCAGGGCGGGCAGAAGTTTTCCCGGATGGAGCAGAACGGAGCATCTTCACAATCGAGCTTATGAAGAAAATGCAGCCAATCAGGAAGAACACCAGCACCAGGTACTGCTCCGAGGGGATGCGTGTAAAGGTATCAAGCCCGCGGAAGGGACCGCGGAGCAGGTAGCGAAGGATGCGCAACGCCTGTTCGTACGTGCCGCCGATGAGGAATAGTGAGATCAGAAACGGCAGGACGCCCTGTCGGTTCTTCATGTTGTCACCTCCGTATCAGAATATCGTCCGGGGTATACGGGAAGAGATATGTGCGTACGTCTGCTCCGGTGGGTAAACTCAGCAGAGCTGGGAGCCGACCGGAACGTCGTCTCCGACGATCATGAGGTGCAATACCTCGTTTCCTTTCTCGTCTTCCTTAACTGCAGAGAGCAGCATGCCGTTGCTTTCCATGCCCATCATCTTCCGCGGCGGAAGGTTCAGAATCGCCACAGCCTTCTTCCCCACCAGCTGCTCCGGCTCATAGAACTTATGAATGCCGGAGAGGATCTGGCGCTCCTTGCCGCTGCCGTCGTCCAGTGTGAACTTCAGAAGCTTTTCGGACTTCTTCACGGCTTCACAGGTCAGGATCTTCACAACGCGCATGTCGCACTTTGCAAATTCATCGATCGTTACATCAGGCAGGACGGGTTTGGACGGCGGTGTAGCGGGTTTGTGCATGGCCTCCAGCTCCTCCAGCATTTTTGCCGTGTCGATGCGCGGGAACAGTGTGTCGCCGCGGGCAACCTTCTTTTCCTGGCCATCATACACGGACATACTCTCCCAGCTGCGCTCTTCTTCACAGGCGCCGATCTGTTCAAAAGCCTTCGCGCAGGTATCCGGAATAAACGGAGTCAACAGGATGAGGGCGACGCGGATCGCCTCGAGCAGGTTAGCCATGACGGCAGCCAGACGGGCTCGTTTCGTTTCGTCTTTGGCAAGGACCCAGGGCATGGTTTCGTCGATGTACTTGTTGGCACGGCCGATCAGACGAAAGACTTCTTCCAGACCCAGGTGCAGTTGGAAGGCATCCATCTGCTTTGCATAGCGCTCCGGAGTCTCGCGGACCATCGTGAGGAGCTCGTCATCCAACTCGTCCGCTTCCCTCTCTGCAGGAACTGTACCGGCGAAATACTTCTCTACCATGGCCACAGTCCGGGAGACAAGGTTTCCGAAAGCATTGGCAAGGTCGGAATTGATGGTATTGATCAAAAGCTCGTTGGAGAAATTGCCGTCAGAGCCGAAGGGGAAGGTCCGGAGCAGGAAGAATCGCAGTGCATCGACACCGAACTTTTCTGCCAAGAGGTAGGGATCCACCACATTGCCCTTGGACTTGGACATCTTGCCGCCGTCGATGACGAGCCAGCCGTGGCCGTAGACCTTCTTCGGCACAGGCTCACCCACGCTCATGAGCATGGCAGGCCAGATGATGGAGTGGAATCGGACAATCTCCTTGCCGACGATGTTCACCGGAGGCCAATACTTTTCAAAGTCGTTATAGCGATCGTTCATGTATCCCAGAGCGGTGGCGTAGTTGAAGAGCGCATCCACCCAGACATAGACCACGTGGCCCGGGTCAAAGTCCACCGGCACTCCCCACTTGAAGCTGGTACGGGAGACACAGAGGTCCTCAAGGCCCGGCTTGATGAAGTTGTTGATCATCTCGTTGACACG
>CAZMXF010000208.1:0-3125 GCA_964570015.1 uncultured Oscillospiraceae bacterium
CACGGCGAGACCATACGAGCTGCGTGTGTATCTGTTTGATCCCGAGCAGCCGAAGGATCCTTATGAAGGGCTGCGGAAACAGACATGAGAGTACAGGAATACGCCTACGCAAAACTGAATCTGACACTGGATGTGACGGCGAAGCGGGATGACGGCTATCATGATATGCTGATGGTGATGCAGACCGTTTCGATCACGGACAGCGTCGTGCTTGAGCAGACCGGTGAAAAAGGAATCCATGCTGCCTGCAACTTCCGCTATATCCCGACGGATGAGCGGAATCTGGCTGTGCGCGCGGCCGGTGCCTTTCTGGACACCATCGGGGAAGAGAAAGACGGAATTCTGATCCGGATGGACAAGACGATCCCGGTCGGCGCCGGGATGGCCGGAGGGTCGGCGGACGCGGCGGCCGTGCTGCGCGGCATGAACCGTCTGTATGGCAGCCGCATGAACCGCAGAGACCTGGAGAAGCTGGGCGAACAGGTCGGCTCGGATGTGGCGTTCTGCATTGCGGGCGGGACCTCCCTGGCCAGGGGCAGGGGAGAAGTGCTGGAGGATCTCACGCCGATGCCGGACTGCGCGATCGTCGTCTGTAAACCCGGATTCTCCATCTCCACGCCGGAGCTGTTCCGGAAACTGGACCAGATCGGACTGCGAACCCATCCGGACACGGCAGGGATGCTGAGCGCGCTGGAGAGCGGAAACCTGAAGGAGATCTCCATGCGCATGTTCAATGTCTTTGAAGAGGTGGAAGACCGCCGCATGCGCAGCGAGACTGAGATTAAACACGTCCTGTTGGATTACGGCGCACTGGGTGCCGTGATGACCGGGACGGGATCCGCTGTTTTCGGCGTTTTCAGCGATGAAACTGCGGCGGAAACCTGTGCGGCGCATCTGCGCTCGGAATATAAATTCTGCCGTGTGGCCAGACCGACAGGACGGCTGGAACTGTAAGAAAGACTGCGGGAACGGAAGTACTTCAGGTTATTGAATATAACAAAAGTTGGTAGGAATAAAAAAACCGCATCCATACACCCCGTGGCTCCGATTGGCCGCGGAGATAATGGATGCGGTTTTCACTTCGGGAAGGCTCAGGAATCGCCGATCCGGTCCCGAATGTAACCCTCTACCTGATCAAACGAGATATCCAGTGCAACGGACAACTCCCCGTGAAGAATATCCTTCGCCCGCTTCATGGTTGCTTCGGCGCGGCTGCTGCGGGTCTTCTTCTCGGCCATGCGGCAACGGAGGCCTTTGATCACAGAGACCAGCGCTTCATTGGTGTGGAGCTTGAAGAGCTCGCGGTAAAACGCGTCCACATGATTGAAGCGGCTGTCATTGCAGATGGCGGGCGCGATCCCGGGCATGGAATCGATCAGGGCGTCGGCTTCATCCCGGCTGATGATCGGACGCATAAAGGCGCTCGTATCCACCGGGGCAAAGTACGTCCCGGAACCCACCAGAGGGGTCAGGTAGTAATAAAGTTTTTCTCTGGATGCCCCGGTCATATCCAGGGGCGCGATTTTCTCGACTGTACAGACTCCATTCTCACCGTAGATTATTTTTTCACCAATATCAAACATGTATTCCTCTCTTCACACACCGGCCAAAAACTCGCAAACTCATCACCTATACCATTATACATGAAAAACCGTCAAATTTCCACTGTCTTTTTTAACAAAATATATGATAATACAAAGCAAATCCGATGCTTTTCGCATTGTCATTCGGGAAAAGCTCTGGTATAATCAACAGCATGAAACTCTACTTTTACGGACATCAATATCAATACGCCGCGGAGCAGATGCTGATGACCCTGTTCCCGGGTGAGAGGCCGGAATATCCGGACGGAAAGCCGGAAGGGAGGCGGATGGAAATCCGCCTCCATGAAGGCGGACGGATGACGACGGCCAGCTGCCTGTATTGTGACGGCGAAGGCTGTTTTCACGGCCGTGCGGCTGTGCAGAACACGCGCCTGACCGGCCGGATCCATACAGACAGTCTGTGCCAGCAGATCGTGAAGCTTGCCATCTACCGCGCGGTGCTCCGCTCCGGACGGAAGAAGCCGGTCTGGGGAGCGCTGACGGGAGTGCGGCCGGGAAAGCTGATGAGCCCGATGCTTGAACGCGGGGTGCCGGAGAACGAGGCGCTGAAACGGTTTGAGACGGAATACGACGTCTCCCATGACCGGGCGCTTCTCTGTCTTGATACCTCCAGAGCCACTGTCCTGGCCGACCACCGGTTGAAGCCGGGGGATGTCTGCCTCTATGTGGGGATCCCGTTCTGCCCGACGCGCTGCGCTTACTGCAGCTTTGTCAGCCAGTCCGTGGAGAAGAGCATGAAGCAGATCCCGGACTTCCTGGGGGCCCTGGAGCAGGAACTGCACGCAGTGGCGGAACAGGTACGGGAGGGCGGCCTTCGTGTCGTGTCGATCTACATGGGCGGCGGAACCCCGACGACGCTGAACGAGGATCAGCTGGATCGACTGCTGACGAAGATCGAAACGGAGTTTGATCTCTCGGCGCTGAAAGAATGCACGGTGGAGGCAGGACGGCCAGACACCATCACCGAGGGGAAGCTTCGTGCACTCCGGAAGCATGGTGTGGACCGGGTGAGCGTGAACCCGCAGACAATGTCGGATGCCGTACTGGAAGCGATCGGGAGAAAGCACAGTGCCCAGGATATCGTCCGGGCGCTGCAGCAGGTACGGGCGGTCGGAGGCTTCACCGTAAATATGGACCTGATTGCAGGACTCCCGACGGACACGGAGGAGAGTTTCCTTCGGACAGTGGATACGGTCCTGGAGCTGAAGCCGGAGAACATCACCATTCATACCCTCAGTATCAAGCGCGGAGCGAGACTCCGCTTCGGAGAAGGGACACTGCCCTCCGACGAAACGGTGGAATTGATGCTGGACTATGCAAACGCCCGGCTCCGGGAGGCAGGATACAGCCCGTATTATCTGTATCGCCAGAAGAACATGTCCGGGGGCTTCGAGAATATCGGATGGACCCTGCCGGACTGTGAGAACCTGTATAACATCTGCATCATGGAGGAGCTGTGCAGTATTCTCGCCGCAGGGGCGGGGGGCTCTACCAAGCTGATCCGCCGTGACGGCGGTCGGA
>CAZMXF010000208.1:3225-4870 GCA_964570015.1 uncultured Oscillospiraceae bacterium
CTCGCCGCAGGGGCGGGGGGCTCTACCAAGCTGATCCGCCGTGACGGCGGTCGGAACGATCGCATGGTGGCTCCGAAATATCCCACGGAATACATTGAGAACATCGGGCGGATATGCGAAGAGAAGGAGAAGATCGGCGCATTCTACCAGGACCTGCCGAGAGAACAGGCCACGAAATAAGGAGGAGAAACAGATGCCGTATAAACTGGAAGATATCAATTACATGACGGTTGCAGACCCGAAGGGGATGATCGAAGAAGCAGACGCGCAGTATGCCCGGAAAGTGGAGGAAGCAGCGGAAAAAATCCTGAACAACAGAAAGAACAGCCCGATTATTCTGCTCTCAGGTCCCTCCGGTTCCGGCAAAACCACGACTGCGATGAAGATCTCCGAAGCGCTGGAGAGGCGCGGGGTCAAGACACACTATGTAGGGATGGACGACTACTACAACACCATCCTGCCGGAAACGGTACCCAGAACACCTGAGGGAGAAATGGATCTGGAATCTCCGCTCTGCCTGGATCTCGACCTGATGAACCGGCATTTTACAGAACTCTCTCAGGGAAAAAGAATCTATGTACCGAAATACGAATTCTCGCGGCAGATGCGGATTCAGGAGCCGTCGAAATCCATCAAGCTGAAAAAGGATGAAATGGTTGTGTTTGAAGGCATCCATGCCCTGAACGACATGATCACATCTGTCCATCCGGAGGCATTTAAGCTCTATATCTCCGCGAACAGTGATGTCACCTTCGGAGGGAAACTGGTCTTCAAGAGAAGCTGGTTCCGTCTGGTAAGACGGACGGTGCGTGACTACAAGTTCCGGGGCACTGATCCTGCAGGGACGATCGCCATGTGGGCCAATGTACGACGGGGAGAACACCAGTATATTTCACCGTTTAAGAACAAGGCGGATTTTCAGTTCGATACCTCGTTCACCTATGAACTGGCGGTGATGAACGAGACGGCGACAATGCTCTTCAAAAAGATCCCGGAGGGGATCGAACGCTTCGATGAATTGAAGACGGTTTTCCCGGCCTTGCTGCTTTTCGGGAACATTGATGAAAGCTTGGTCGCGGAAGACGCCATGTTAAGAGAGTTTATCGGCGGCGGTATATACGAATACTGACAGATTTCACAATTCTTATCGAAAAAACAACGGTTTATTGACGAATTTTCAGCACTATTTTGTCTAAAATCCATAGCTTTGGATATTGATTTTTAGACCTGTTTTATGCTAAAATTTAGACGCTTCCCGGAAAGGGCTGTTATGACAATTTCCGGGCAGAAATGAGTCGCATAAAAAAATTTTTTTATGGAGGAATACACATGATTAAAGTTGGTATCAATGGTTTCGGCCGCATCGGCTCCCTCGCTTTCAGAGCTGCCATCAAGTCCGATGACATCGAAGTCGTCGCGATCAATGCTCCGGGCCATCCCGCAAGCCACATCGCCTACTGCGTAAAGTACGATTCCGTGCACGGCCGTTTCGACGGTGAAGTCGTCGGCAACGATGAGGACAGCACGGTCACCGTTAACGGCAAGGTCGTTAAGGTTCTCTCCGACAAGACCTATCGTGATGCTACCCTTATTCCCTGGGGCGAGCTCGGTGTTGAGTATGTTCTCGAGTGCACCGGTGTTTACC
>CAZMXF010000209.1:0-4868 GCA_964570015.1 uncultured Oscillospiraceae bacterium
GATTGCCGACCTCGACACCCTGCAGCAGGTGGTACGCGCCCTGCGGCGGAACGGGCTCTGCTTCCAGGAGCCGGAGGACACGATCTTCATCGGTGAAGGCGACATGGTCGCGGTCGGAACACTCCGCTTCCGTGTCCTCGAGACACCGGGACACACCCCCGGCGGACTCTGCTTCATCTGTGAGGATGCCCTCTTCAGCGGCGACACGCTCTTCAAGGGTTCGACCGGCCGGGCAGATCTCGGCGGAGACATGGATACAGAACTGCGTTCGCTGAAAAAACTCGCGGCACTCAAAGGTGATTTCCGCGTTTTTCCGGGGCATGCGGAAGCAACAACGCTTCAGTTTGAGCGGGACACCAATCCCTGGATGAAGCGCGGGGTGGAGATGCCGGACTGAAATAGGTTCTGGCTTGAACACCGCTTGTTACGGAGCAAAGGAGAGATTCGTATGCGTATTCTGAGCGTTACGGCCCAGCGGCCGGACAGCACCGGAAGCGGGGTGTACTTAACCGAGCTGGTAAGAGCTTTTGCCGCAAACGGGCACGAACAGGCCGTCATCGCCGGCGTGGGTGCGGAGGATGTACCGCTCCTGCCGGAGGGCGTCCCCTGCTATGCGGTGCATTACGGCACGGAAGCCCTGTCCTATCCGATCCTGGGGATGTCCGATCAGATGCCCTACCCGAGCACACGCTACCGGGATATGACCGCAGAGATGACCGCGCAGTTCCGACAGGCATTCGGAGAGCAGATCCGGCATGCCGTTGGGGAATTCAGACCCGATGTGATTTTCTGTCATCATCTGTATTATCTGACATCTCTTGTCCGGGAACTCTGTCCACAGAGCAGGATCTATGCGGTTTCCCACGGCACCGATCTGCGGCAGCTGCACAAGAACCCCTGGGAGAGAGAGTATATTCTGCGGGAGATTCCCAAGCTTGACGGGATCTTCGCCCTTCACGAGGCGCAAAGGCAGGAAATCGCACAGATATTTTCCGTCCCCACCGAACAGATCCGCGTGATCGGGACCGGATATAACCGCAGTGTCTTCCATCCTTTTGGAGAACGGCAGGATCGCGGTACAGATCCGGATATCCGGCTGCTATATGCGGGAAAAATCTGTGAAAAGAAGGGCGTCCTGAGCCTTTTGCGGACGGTGAACAAGCTGGAGCCGCCGGAACACTGGAAGCTTGCCCTGGCAGGGAGCGTCGGAGACCCGGAGGAGTACGCACGGATCCGGAAGACCGCCGAAACCGTCTCCCCCGCGCCGGTCTTTCTGGGCATGCTGTCACATCAAAAGCTTGCCGAGGCGATGAATCAAAGCGATATTTTTGTGCTGCCTTCCTTTTTTGAGGGCCTGCCCCTGGTCCTGGTGGAGGCGATGGCATGCGGCATGCGAGTCGTCTGCACGGATCTGCCGGGAATCCGGCAATGGCTGGATCACGAAATCCCCGGGCACGGCGTTGTCTTCGTGACACCGCCGGCCATGCAGAATCAGGATGAACCTGACCCCCAGAGCCTGCCGGCCTTCGAAACCGCGCTGGCAGAGGCAATCCGTCAGGCACGGTTCGCAGACCGGCCGAATCATGCGCTTGTAGAAAGAGTTTCCTGGGACGGTCTGGCAGAGCGTATCCTGGCGATCTGGCAGAGCGGGAGCCGTACCTGATCCGGAAGATCAGAGTGCTCCTTTTTCCGGCGTCGTCCGTCATTCTCTTTGACCGGACGCATTGACAAAAACCCGGTGCTATAATAAAATAGACGCGGTGAGATTATTCGAAAAAGGCTGTTTTTCCGGATCATTCCGCCGCTTCGCAGGAGAGGGCTGATTTCCTGCGCCGAAACCGTACCGTTACGGGGAGAGGCTGCCTCCCGGTAAAGAGTATCATCATGTTGTATTGAATTGAAAGGTATTGAAAAATGAAAAAGCTGATTTGCTTCCTGCTTTGTCTGAGCATGATTTTTGCTGTGGCCGTCTTCGGTTCTGCAGCCGCGCTCGCGGATGAGCCCGAGCTGGAAGACACGGTTGTCATATACTCGACCCATTCGGAAAAGCTGCTGGACGCTGTTGCCGCAGCCTTCACCGAAAAGACCGGCATCAAAGTCGAGAGTATCAACCTCAAGGGTGAACTCGCTGACCGCGTGAGAAGTGAAAAAGACAATCCTCAGGCCGACATCATGTACGGCGGCGACAGCGCCACCTACACCATTCTTCAGGGTGAAGGCCTGTTTGAGCCGACCTTCCCGACCTGGCGGGATGAGCTCGACCCGATGTTCATGGCAGAAGACGGCAGCTGGTACGGCACCATCAAAACGCCCGTGCTGCTGTTCTACAACAAGGACACCATGAGCGCCGAGGACGCTCCGAAAGACTGGGCAGATCTGGTTCTTCCCCAGTACAAGGACAAGATCGTTGTCCGCGATTCGCTCTCTTCCTCCATGCGTTCCACCATCTGCAACCTGATCGACAACATCACCGCTGCCCAGGGTGAGGATGCCGCATGGCAGTACCTGTCCGATCTGGATGCCAACATCAAGAACTACTACAACAGCGGCAGCATGATGTACTCCGCTCTTGGCAAGGGAGACGCCGATATCTCCTGGGCCGTTCTCAGTGACATCGTCACCAACCGCGATACCAACGGCCTTCCCTTCGAGATCATTGATGCCGCCAGCGGTTCCGTGGTGCTGACTGACTGCATTGCCGCCATCAAGGATGCTCCGCATCCCAATGCCGCTGCGGCCTTTGTGGAGTTTGCCGGCAGCAAGGAAATCCAGACCCTGCTGGCCAATGAGTTCAGCCGTACCCCCACCCTCAGCTCTGCTCTGCCCGACTGCCCCGAATGGATGCAGACCGAGTATGCCGCGCTGCCCGTGGATTGGGCCAACATCAGCGCCAACCAGCTCGACTGGCTGGAGAAATGGGAAACCAATATCATCAATACGGATAAGAATGTGGCAAAAGACTGAGCCCGTTGCCTGTCTGACGAAACAAATTGGGGAACAGATCATCTGTTCCCCAATTTTTAAGAAGGTGTAGAATGGAAAACCTTTTTTTGGAACATGTCAGCTTCAGCTACGACAAGATTCCTGCCGTATCGGATATCTCGCTTGAAATCAAAAAGAGCGAGCTGTTTACCCTGCTGGGTCCCTCCGGCTGCGGGAAGACAACGCTTCTGCGCCTGCTGGCAGGTTTTCTGCGTCCGGACAGCGGCAGAATCATGATGGATGAGCACGACATCACCGGCCTGCCCGCCGAAAAGCGCAAAATGGGCGTCGTCTTCCAGAATTATGCGCTGTTTCCGCAGATGACCGTGGAAGAGAACATCACCTACGGGCTGAGAGTCCGCCGGGCGCCGAAAGAGACGATCCGCGAAAAATGCGACTATTTTCTGGATCTGATCAACATGCGGGAAGAACGTGCGAAAAATGTGGAACAGCTCTCCGGCGGCCAGCAGCAGCGGGTCGCAATCGCACGTGCGCTGATCCTGGATCCGGATGTGCTGCTGATGGACGAGCCGCTGTCAAACCTGGATGCAGGACTCCGCATCAAAATGCGCCAGGAGATTCGCGAGTTGCAGGAGAAAACCGGCGTTACAACCCTGTTCATTACACACGATCAGCAGGAAGCGCTCAGCATCTCGCACCGAATCGCTGTCATCGACCGCGGGGAAATCCGTCAGGTCGGCACCCCGTCTGAAATCTATAACACGCCAGCGGATCCTTTTGTCGCGGGTTTTGTGGGGAAAGCCAACCGCGTCTCCGCTTCCGATGCGGCGGCGCTCGGCCTGGACGCAGCGCGGGAAGGCTTTATCCGCCCGGAGGGCCTCATCCTGTGCCCGGACAGCAATGGGGGTGTTCCCGTCACGGTGAAACGCGTTGTCTTTGACGGTCCATGCTTCCAGTATACGGTGGCAGCACCCGGCGGACTGTATGAGGTCAGCATGCTCAATCGGGGAACACCGCCTTTCGCGGTCGGACAGCAGCTCTTCCTCCGAAAGGCAGAGGACCGGGGTGACCGCGCATGAAGCAAAAACGCATCCCGCTTCCTCTGATCATTTACTACGCAGGTCTGTTTTTCCTGCTGGCCGGCTATATTCTCCTTCCGATGCTGAATACGGTTGCGAAGGCTTTTCATTTCGGCGAGGGCTTTACCCTGTCGGTCCTGTGGGATTATCTGCAGAACGCCAACAATCTGCGTGTGCTGCAAAACACGGCGACACTGGGGTTTCTGTCGGTGCTTACCTGCGGGCTGATCGGCACGCTGCTGGCGCTGTATCTGCGTTTTGTGGAGCTGCGCTGGAAACGCCTGCTGCACATCATTCTTCTGACGGCCATGATGATTCCCGGTGTCATCATCGTCATTGCATTTATCGAACTCTACGGGGAGAGCGGCATTCTCACCAATGCCCTTCGTCTCTTGCTCCGTCTGGACCATCCGCCCTTTTACCTGAGCGGCCTGCCGGGCATTCTCTTTGTGATCACGTATACACAATATGTATACTTCTACCTGAATGTTTCCGTTGCACTGAAGTATGTTGACCGCTCTGCCATCGACGCAGCAGTCAGTCTCGGGGCAGGGAGATTCCGTATTTTCCGCGATGCGGTTCTTCCGGTGATCCGGCCGGCGCTGATTACCTCTGCCATGGTGACCTTTGTCTCCGGGATCGGTTCTTTTTCCGCGCCGAACCTGATCGGCGGCGGATATAAGGTGCTGAGCACACAGATCGTCCGCTCAAAGGCCAACAACCGTATTGATGTCGCTTCCGTTCAGGTGCTGCTTCTGCTGCTCATCGGCTTATCCGTGATGTTTGTGCTGCAGATCTGCAGAAAACGGGCGGGGTATGTCCGCAACGTCCGCGCGACGAGCTACC
>CAZMXF010000210.1:0-4847 GCA_964570015.1 uncultured Oscillospiraceae bacterium
GTGTACCTGCTGATCCTGGCGCTGTCCGCCCTGTTGGTATGCCTGAAGAAAAAAGACCGGATGGGATCCCGGTTGATTCTGTTTTGCTGGATCAGTCTCTTCGGGGTCTTTATGGCGGGGGTTCTGGTGGTACAGGTCCGCGCGATCTATTACTTTGTGTGGTACCTGCTCCTGCCGCTCAGCACTGCATTTTTGGTGGAGCATCTGACAGGCAGAAAGAAGTCACTTCTCTGTGCGGCTGTGCTGCTTTGCGGTGCGATGAATTATTTCTTTAATGTCTATCCGGATGCAGCCAAGTACCGGTTTCAGAAGCAGTTTTATGCGGAGATTGTGTCCTGGCTCGAAGAAACGGAGATCAGGACGGTCTACGGAGATTATCAGACCCCGACCATTGCGGCCTGCTTCGGAGATCGGCTTGAATTCTGCTCGGTTTTTCCGAACACGGCTGCAGACGAAGATGAGCAGAGCAGACTTCTGGCACCTTACGGATCACCCGTTGCGATGGAACGATATCGGGAGATTGACCCCAATCATTCCGTGCTGATTCTCTCCGACTCTCCCTATGACGAGATGTCCGGATACCGCTATTTGCAGAACTATATGGGGGAAACGTATCAAAGCAGGTTTGAGACTGTATTTACCCAGGAAGCCTGTTTTGAGTCACCGCAGGTGACATATTATGTGTATTCCTTTTCTGAGTCGGAGATCATTGCCTGACACAATCCTCCGGAGCAGAAGCTGCACAGCCGGCAGCTAAAAATACTTACCGGCTGAATGCCGATCCCAATTCCGAAGGAGGAAAACCCCGGCTTATGCTTTTTTCCAGTATTGAGTTTCTTCTTCTGTTTCTTCCGGTTACTTACGGAATCAATTTCCTGCTGCCCAAAAAGCTTCGCAACTACTGGCTTTTGATTGCCAGCCTGTTCTTCTATGCCTGGGGCGAACCGAGATTTGTTTTCGTGATGATGGCCTCAATCTGTTTCAACTATCTGCTTGCAAGATGGATTGAGCACTGTAGAGATAACAAAACGGCGGCCAAAGCGATCCTGATTCTGGATGTGACGTTGAATCTGGGAATCCTCGTGATATTCAAGTATTTGAATTTCATCACGGCAAACGTCCATTCCTGGCTTCCGGCAAGCAGGTCCTGGTTCCCGGAAACTTCGATTGTGCTTCCCATCGGCATTTCGTTTTTTACCTTTCAGGCGCTCAGCTATGTCGTTGACGTATACCGGGGAATCGACGCACAGAAGAACCCGGCCTATCTGGGGCTCTATATTGCCCTGTTTCCCCAACTGATTGCCGGACCGATCGTCCGTTATACGACGGTGATGGACCAGATCAATGAGCGCCATATCACGGCGGACGACTTCAAGAAAGGAATCATGCGATTCCTTCTCGGCTTCAACAAAAAGATTCTTCTCGCCAACGTCCTTTCCGAAGTTGCGGATATGGCTTTTGCATCCGGAAACAATACCGTCTGCATGGCATGGATGGGAGCGCTCTGTTACGGACTCCAACTGTATTTTGACTTTGACGGCTATTCGGATATGGCGATCGGCCTGGGACGTATGCTGGGGTTCCACTTCCTAGAGAACTTCAATTTCCCTTACATTTCAAACAACCTGACGGAATTCTGGCGCAGGTGGCATATCTCTCTAACCACGTGGTTCCGGGATTATGTGTACTTCCCCCTGGGCGGTTCCAGAGTCAAGCCCGGTAGGGTGGTACTAAACCTGTTTATCGTATGGTTCCTCACCGGCCTCTGGCATGGGGCGAACTGGACCTATATCCTCTGGGGTATCCTTTACGGAGCGGTGACGATTACAGAGAGAATGTGGCGGATCCCGAAACGACTCGCCGAAGGACCGCGGATGATCCTCATTCTCTATGCGGTCCTGATCCGGGTATTCCACTTTATCGAGTGGGTGATTTTCCGCTCTGCCAGCTTGCCGGCAGCCGGTACCTACCTGAAAACCATGTTCGGATTTTCTGGTCAAGCATTCGCGGATGCCTGGTTCCTGTACTGGCTGAGAGAATACGCAGTATTTATCACCCTCGGGATCCTCTGCTGTACACCGATTTTCAGGGTGATTGGGGAAAAACTCAAGCTGGGCAGAATGAACCAGGGGGAATGGGAGAGCGAAGCGGGCTGTGTGATCCAGTTTGTTCTGTTCCTGATCTCCTTCAGCTGCCTGGTCATGCAGGCAAACAACCCGTTTATTTATTTCAACTTCTGAGAGGAATCGTTTCGGAAAAATGATGGAAGACAGCACACCGAAAAACCGAATCAGGTCATGGATCGCAATCTGCTTCTGTGCATTCGTCCTTCTTATGGCGGCGGTGAATGTCAAGCTGGCGGCGCGGCCTGCCCTGTCATTTCTGATGGGAGAAGAATCCTTCAAAGAGATGACAAAGGAAATCGCCGAGAATTATGTTTCAACCAAACTGTGGTTGAGAAGTGATTTCATCAACTATAACGGACTGTTTGCAAGAATGACCGGGCGCCGTGCATACAATCAGACCATGCTTATGAACAACGGAATGCTGAACTACGGCAGTGAAACCTTTTCTGAAGCTCCGGACGAAACACTGGAAACGAATCTGTCTGATTCCATTCAGCAGCTTTCCGATTATCTCCAGACGATGGATATTCCGATGTTCTTCGTACTGGCGCCGGTGAAGGAGGACCTGGAAGGAGATCTCCTTCCCGAGCCTTTTCATAACTACCAGAACGACACCGGAGATCATCTTCTTGCGCTTCTTTCGGACAAAGGCGTGGATACGCTGGATCTGAGACCCTATGTGTCTCAGAACGGAGAACTGAGCGGGAAGTATTTCTACCGGACCGATCATCACTGGAACGGCGACGGTGCACTTCAGGGGTTTGGAGTCCTGATGAACGAGCTGAAAAACCGGTATGATCCGACACTTGACACAACCTATGTGGAGCCGGATGATTGGAACAGGTTGCTCCTGGAGAATGCCTTCCTGGGGACGCATGGAAAACGCGTCGGAAAACTGTATGACGGTCTGGATGATGTGATCTGGTATGAACCGGATTTTGAAACAGACATGTCACTGAGCATCCCGGATTACAGTCTCTTCTACCGGGGAAGCTTCCCGGAAGTGAATATCCGGGAAGAGTACCGGGAAAAACAGGATCTTTTTGCTGTGACGCCATATGTGATCTATATCGGCGGCGATTATCCGAGTGTACAGCATCGAAACCTCAGCGCTCCGAATCAGAAAAAGGTTCTGTTTCTGAAGGACAGCTTCGGACTGGCGATCCAGGCGTTTTTATCGACAGAATTCTCCGCTGTGGATGTGATTGACCCGAGATACTTTACCGATGCGGGTATCGCGGAATACTGTGAATGGACAAGACCGGATCTCGTTATCATGATGATGAGTCCGTCCGCCGTGTCCAACCGTTATTACAATCGGGTCGGTATTTCAGCGCAGGAGCGGGAAAAACTACAAAACCGGAGCATGAAAACGATGTTGGATGCCTGTGAGATTCGGGCTGACGGAAACAATGTGGCGGAAAGCCTGGAATCAATCCCGGTGAAGCTGCAGACGGGGAAGAGCTATCGGGTCTCCTTCGAAGAAGTCAGCACGAAAGATCAGATGCCGGATGCGATCAGTCTGGTGCTGTACAACAAGGCCATAGAGAGCCCGGCTCAGCAGTGGATCTTTGACACGGACTATTACGGGACGAAGGAGCCGTGGCAATGGACCTTTACCGTTCAGCCCAATGAAAATGGGGAAGAGTATGATCTCTATCTCTGCTCGGGACTGTTCGGAAGCGAGGGGAACGCGGCTGTGACGATAAAAGGCTTTTCTGTTACGGAACTGTCTTAACAGGGAAACAGAAAACGCGAAAAGAGAGAAGTCTGAATAAAAGGATTCAGCAAATACAATGCTCCGGCTTGTCAAAAAATGACAAACCGGAGCATGCATGAAGGGAGGGAAACAGCATCATGGTTTTGAACGGCCTTCGGTCTGCGCTTTCTGAGGACGCGAAGAAGCGTTGGTATTATCTCTTGTATACCATAACCTTCTGCTGTACAGCCTGCTGCTGTTTCTCGTGGTTTCTCCTTTCCAACCGCTCTCTGATCTGGCAGATGGATGGCTGGAGCCAGCATTTTAAAGCGTTGGTTTATTATTCAGTCTACCTCCGGGAGATTCTTCGAAATCTGGTATATGAGCACAGCCTGGTCTTTCCGGACTGGGATTTCTGTATCGGAGAGGGAGGCGACATCCTTAACGCCCTCCACTATTATGTGATCGGGGATCCGATTGCGTTGCTGTCTGTTTTCGTACCGATCAGGCACATGCATTATTTCTACTCGTTCTCATGCATCCTGAGACTGTATCTTTCCGGGATTGCCTTTTCAGAACTGTGTTTTCAGACGGGCCGGCAGAACAGAAGGGCGTTTCTGGCAGGGGCTCTGGCCTACAGCCTTTGTTATTGGGGCATCCTGAATGCTGCCAGACACCCATATTTTTTGAATCCCATGATCTGGTTCCCGCTCCTGATTCTGGGAATCGAAAAGATCATCAAAAACGAGCGGCCATACCTCTTTATCGCCATGGCTGCGGTTTCTGCGGCAAGTAATTTTTACTTCTTTTATATGATCGTCCTGCTGGCTGTCGGGTATGCGGTCATTCGTCTTGCCCTCCTGTATGGAAAAGAGATCAGACCGATGCTGTCCAAACTGCTCTATATGGCCGCAATGGCTGTCCTGGGAGTTTGTATTTCGGCGGTTATCCTGCTGCCTGTCATGACGATGTTCCTTCATGATTCAAGGCTCGGGGTCACACAGCCATTCCACTTGTTTTAT
>CAZMXF010000211.1:0-4829 GCA_964570015.1 uncultured Oscillospiraceae bacterium
CGTCCCGGCCCCCCTGGGCGACACTCCCGTGTTTTATCGGAAGGACTCCCGCTGGACTTCTCTGATGGAGAACATTCGCTCCCGCTTTGCGCAACAGCATTAAGTTTTGTTTTTGTACAATTTATCTAATTTTTCTTCTGCTCTTTAGGCACATTCGCACAATTGACAAACAGATTGCACGAGAGTAAAATGTAGTCAGTTAATTATTTAAGACTGTTTATTAATTAATTCGATTGATTAATTAATAGTCTGTACCTCCCTTTGTGATTAAGGCTTCTGCCTGATCAAATATATCATTCCATTAGGAGGAACCAAATGAAAAACCTGAAGCGCGTTCTCCCCATGCTGCTGGCCCTGATCATGGTCTTTGCACTTTGCGCCGGCACCTCTGCTTTCGCCGCGGGCGAAACCGTCAAGATCATCTGCCCCTACGGTGCAGGCGGCGTTGCGGACCTGGTTACCCGTGAGTATGCCAAGGCTGCCAACAATGTTCAGTCCGATTACAACTTCATCGTTGAGAATCTGACCGGCGGTGACGGCTTCGTTGCCAACGCTACCTTCTCCGAGGAAGATCCCAGCACCATGGACCTCCTCGTCATGGGTTACGGCGTCTGCTACAGAGTCGATGCAGCTGCCAAGTACGACACGGAAGAAGTGGATTTCGACCTGACCAAGAACGTTCCCTTCTGCACCATCGATGACCGTACCTGGATCATGTTCGGCGCACCCGGCACCACCCTTGCTGATGTCCTTGCCAAGGCCAAGGACGGCGGCATCAAGATGTCCGGCGGCAACCCCCTGTCCGACCCGCACCTGGCTCTCGGCACCCTGATCCTCGCCGAGGGCGGCAAGGTTCAGCCCATCCCCTATGACGGCGGTGCTGAGCAGAAGAAGGGCCTGACCGATGGAGAAGTCGACGTCTTCGTCGGCGGCTCTCCGGTTACCAAGGCTGATGTGGAAGCCGGCACCCTCGTTCCGCTGCTTGCCTTCTCTGACAAGCCCTTCGAAGGCTTCGTCGGCCCCGACGGCAATGCCATTTCCGTTCCCTGCATCTGCGGTGAGGGCAAGGCTCCCGAGCTGAATGCCGACAACGACTACAGCGCCAGCATCCTCGCCGGCGGCGGCGGTCTGGCCACCCACGAAGGCTGCGATCCTGCTTTCCGCGATGCCATGACCGAGATCGCCAAGCAGGTCTGGGCGGATGAAGAGTTCTCCGGCTGGGTCGAAGGCTCCCTGCTCAACAACTTCCAGAAGTACGGCGACGAGGCTGTCAGCTTCTACACCGAGGCCCGTGAGAAGGCCATGAACGCCTACGCCATCCTCTTCGGCGAATAATACGTAACTCAAAGCACCAGCTCATATGGCTGATGGGCTGAGATATGCCCATCAGCCTCTTTTTCCGTTAAAACCCTGTTTAAGAGCAAATGCTTGCTCCCCGGGAGAGTGAGAGAAAGGATTCCCATGAAATTCAAGATTAAAACCAATCTGGTTACGGGTATTCTCATGGCTCTGTTCAGCGGATATATGTTGTATGTCATGCCGAAGCAGGTCAAGGTACCCGCCTATGATTCCGGTGCGCCAAGTCCCCGGATCATCCCCGGCATTTGTCTTATTGTAATCCTGATCTGCTCGATCGTTCTGATCATTGAGAGTCTGGTCTTCAAGAAAGAAAAGATCGTTGAGTTCGACTGGAACAATGAGAAACCTGCCATCCTTCTGATTGCCATCCTCTGCATTTATGTTTTCCTGATCATCAAGATCGGCTTCATCCTGGCATCCGCCATCACCTTTACCGCCGTTCTGCTATACTGCGGAGAGCGCAAACCCTTTATTTATATCTTCACGATCGCTTTGGCAGTGGGGATCTATTTCCTGTTCACCCTGGTGTTTCACGTCTCCCTGCCTGCCGGGATTCTGCCGTTTTAAGGAGGCGAGCGTATGGATTTTACAATGATTACACAGGCTGCGGCGCAGACCTTCACGCTATATAACATCGCTCTGATTTTCGGCGGCCTCCTGATCGGTATGGTCATCGGCTGTATCCCCGGCCTGAGCGTCACACTCGGTATCATTCTGATGCTTCCCCTGACCTATAACATGGACGACGCTGCTTCCGCCATCATCCTGATGCTGGCGGTCTATGTCGGCGGCATGTACGGCGGCTCCATCTCCGCCATCACGCTGAACACGCCGGGTACCAACTCCGCCATTGCCACAACCTTTGACGGCTATCCGCTGGCAAGAAAGGGCAAAGTCAAAAAGGCCCTGGACGTTTCCCTTTTCGCCTCCACCTTCGGCGGTCTGTTCTCGGCGCTGCTGCTTCTGCTCTGCGCCCAGCTCATCACCAAGGCCGTTTCGAAGTTCACTTCGGTCGAGTATTTTGCCCTCGGTATCATGGGCATTTCCCTGATCGCCGGCGTCTCCGGCGAGAGTCTGCCGAAGGCCCTGATCTCCGGTATGCTGGGTCTTCTGATGGCCTGCATCGGCAAAGACTCGGTCACCGGCGTCAGCCGCTATGCTTTCGGTTCAAATGTTCTGCGTTACGGCATCAACATCCTGCCCGCCATGATCGCCTTGATCGCTCTGATGCAGGTTGTGGACAAGCTGAGAGAATTCCGGCTCTCCGGCGGCAAGATCAAGGATGCCAACAAGATCGACAACGACGGCATGACCGGAAAAGAAGCAAAGAGCATCCTGCCTGCCTGCTTCAAATCCTCCACCATTGCCTCCATCCTGGGCGCGATGCCCGGTGTCGGCGGCGGTGTCGCCCAGTTCATGTGCTACAACGAAGTCCGCCGCTCCTCCAAGCATCCGGAAGAATTCGGTAAGGGCTGCCTCGAGGGCATCGCCGCGGCCGAGTCCTCCAACAACGCGGTCGTCGGTTCCGCCATGATCCCGCTGCTGACCCTCGGTATTCCGGGTGACGGCGTCACCGCTCTGCTGCTGGGTGCTTTCATGCTTCACGGCATCACCCCCGGCCCCACGATGTTCACGAAGCAGGGCGTGATGGCCTATACGATCATCCTGGGCTGCCTGGTCGCCAACATCTTCCTCTTCCCCATCGGGAAAGCGCTGACCCGTGCAGTGGCCAAGGTTATCCAAGTCCGCTATACCTATCTGGCCTGCGCAATCATCATGTTCTGCTTTGCCGGCGCGTTTGCAGCTTCAGGCCACGTGAAAGAACTGATTCTGACCGCTGCAATCCTGATTCTAAGCTATGTCCTGACGATTCTGGACATCGATAACACCCCGTTACTCTTAGGCATGATTCTGGAACCCATCATGGAGAAGTACTTTGTCTCCGCCTCCATGGCCTATGACCGGGATTACTCCATCTTTATCCGTCGCCCGATTTCCCTGGTGATTCTCATCATCACGGTCGTCATGGTCATTTCCATGATGCGTGTTAACCGTCGTGTTAATGCCCTCAACGCTGAGCAGGAGGCCGCCATGGCCGCCGAGCATGAGCAGATGGGTTCTGCGGAAGACGCTGTGAGAGCCTCGGAAACCGCCAAGGCCGATGTTGATGCCTCCTTCGAGGATTCCATTGCCGATGCTGTTTTTGAAAAGGAGCACATCACAGCCAAGCCGGATGTGAAGGTCAACCTAGATAAAGACGAACATTAATCCCCCGCATCTGGGACAATAAACAATAATGAGTAAAGGGAGCGCCGCTTCGCACTTCATGCGTCACGGCCTCCCTTTGTCTTTGCACAAAAGAAAAGGAACTTTCCCATGCTGATAGAACAATCTGATTTCGGCATTACCCGGTCGGGCGGCCATGCACACCTCTTTTCCATACAAAACGGCAGCGGTATGCGTGCCGTTTTGACGGATTACGGCGCGATCCTCGTGAGTCTCTTTGTTCCCGGCCCGGACGGTATTACCCGGGATGTGGTCCTCGGCTACGACACGCTGCCGGAGTATGAAGCCGGTGGCTTTTTCGGTGCCACCGTCGGCCGGCATGCCAACCGTATCTCTGGGGCAGCTTTTATACTGGACGGCGTTGAATACCGGCTCGCGGACAACGACAACGGCTGCAATCTCCACTCGGATTTCAAAACCGGCTTTCACAAGCAGCTTTGGAACACGGAACTGCTCCCGGACGGCATCCGCTTCTTCCGGACCAGTCCGGACGGCGAAGCGGGCTTCCCCGGGAATCTGGACATCAGCGTTATCTATACGCTGGATGAGGCCAATGGTCTGCACATTCGCTATGAGGGCGTCAGTGATCGAAAAACACTCATCAATCTCACCAACCACAGCTTTTTCAATCTCTCTGGGCATGATTCCGGGAGTATCCTCAACCACCGGGTCACACTGAACTGCGTCAGCTTCCTGGAAATTTCTGCCGGGCGTCTCCCCACTGGGCGGATTCTCCCGGTGACTGGAACCGAGATGGATCTTCGTTCCAGCCGGCCCATCGGGGATGGGATCGATACGGATTGGGACCAGCTGCGTTTCGCCGCGGGGTATGACCACTGTTTCGTCACCGGTGCTGAATCCGGAAAGCTGAAGAAAATCGCGCTTGTTGAGGATCCTCATACCGGCTGCCGTATGGAAGTCTCCACGGATCTCCCCGGTGTCCAGTTCTATACCGCCAACTTTCTTCCCTCACAGGCAGGAAAAGGCGGAGCCCATTACGGTCCCCGCTGTGCTCTGTGTCTTGAGACGGAGTACTTCCCGGACAGCATTCACCTTCCCGATTTTCCGCAATGTGTCTTTGATGCGGGCGAGATCTACCAGGCGGAAACCGTCTACCGCTTCCTGTAGGCTGATTCCGCCGCGAGAAACTCCGCATATGGCGACTGATCCATATCCTTTGTGAG
>CAZMXF010000212.1:0-4824 GCA_964570015.1 uncultured Oscillospiraceae bacterium
CGGAGATGATGGCGTTGGCCTCGGCGTGGACGCTGCGGCAGAGCTCATAGCGCTCCCCGGAGGGGATATGCAACGTCTCGCGGGTGCAGACCCCCAGGTCGCTGCAGTTGCGCCGGCCGCGGGGCGCACCGTTATAGCCGGTGGAGATGATCTCGTCATTGCGCACGATGATCGCGCCGTATTTCCGGCGCAGGCACGTGGACCGCTCGAGAACGGAATCTGCTATATCCAAATAATAATTCTGCTTGCTGGTACGGGAATCCATGCTGTATCGCTCCTTTTCGGATCCGGCGCAGCTTTGGGCGCGGATCTGCCTGTTACAGGCATTATACGCATTCGCCGGGACTGCGTCAAGCCTGCACCGTGTGCTGAGGGAGCGAAAAGTGCGTAAAACATGCGGAGAAGCCAAAACAATAGAAAAAAGCTGATGAAACACATGCCACAAAACCATTGAGATTCCAAAAAAACATGTTATAATAATTACTCAGAATGCCATAAAGTATGGAAGGGGAGTCGCCACTGTGACAGAGAAGGAATTACACCGACTGAGCCGACAGGATCTTCTGCAACTGCTTCTGGCGCAAAGCAAGGAAGTTGCCCGGCAGAGAGCGGCCATTGAAGAACTGAAAAAAAACGCTGAAAAGGATCACGAACTGATCGATCGACTGAAAGCGAAATTGGACGATAAGGATGCGACGATTGAGACCCTGAAAAAGCGCCTGGATGAGAAAGATGAGACCATCGCCCATCTGAAGCGCCGTCTGGACGCCAAGGACGAGACGATGCACAAGATGAAGGTGGATGCGGAGGATATGTCCGGGACGGTGGAATTTCTGCGTTCCAGGCTGGACGAAAAGGATGCTGCCCTTGATGCGGTGCGTGCACGCCTCGATATGTTGACCGGGACTGTACATTCGCCGATACGGACGCCTGTTACCGGGACCACAGACCGGAGTGGAAAGAGCGCCGACCAACGCCTGCAGGAAATCAAGAAGCAATTGGCCGACGTTGATACGGCTGCGACAGAATACCGGAAGGAAGAGACATGAGCGACAGCAAGGAAGCCCGGAAGATAGAAATGCCGTCTGTTGAACTCCTGGAAGGTGAGTTGAAGCGAACCCAATACAACCGCCGCTATCGCAGAACGCTCCGCACGACGATCTTCTCTCTGCTGATCGTGGCCGCGGTTGCCGTAATCATTGCGGTGCTGCTGCTTCCCGTCCTGCAGATCTCCGGAAGCTCCATGGAGAATACCCTGATGGACGGGGACCTGGTCATTTCCCTCAACAACGGGAAATACAAAACCGGCGATGTCATCGGCTTTTATTATAATAATGTGGTCCTGATCAAACGTGTGATTGCTATCAGCGGCGACTGGGTTGACATCGCCGAAGACGGCACCGTCACGGTCAACGGTGTTGCGTTGGATGAACCCTATGTCACGGAGAAGGCGCTGGGTGAGTGCAATATCAATCTGCCCTACCAGGTGCCGCAGGGCAAATGCTTTGTCCTCGGAGACAACCGAGACGAAAGCGTCGACAGCCGCAATACGACGGTAGGCTGTGTTTCCGACGACGTGGTTTTAGGCCGGCTGCTGGCGCGTATCTGGCCGTTGAAATCAATCACGATCCTGAACTGAGAAGAGCGAATGAGCGAAGCAGAAAAGGAAAACAGCAAACGGGTAGAAATCCCGCCGATTGAGGCTCTGGAAGCAGAACTGGGCAGAGTGCGCCGACGGGGGCACAGGAGAAGCTCTGCCCGCAGCACGGTGTACACGCTGCTGATCGTGGCGGCGGTTGCTGTGATCCTGACGATCCTGATCCTGCCGGTGTTGACCATCCAGGGTGTTTCCATGGAGCAGACATTGTTCGACGGAGATATCGTGGTTGCACTTAATAACCATCGCTATAAGACCGGCGATGTGATTGGCTTCTATTACAACAATGAGGTGCTGGTCAAGCGTGTGATCGCCACGGAGACCGACTGGGTTGACATCGATCACGACGGAACGGTCTATGTGAATAATGTCCGGCTGGAGGAGCCGTATCTCAGCGAAAAGGCTTTCGGTGAGTGCAACATCACTCTTCCGTATCAAGTACCGGAGGGTTGCTGCTTCGTGCTGGGCGACCACCGGGCCACAAGCATTGACAGCCGTAACAGATCTGTCGGCTGTGTCCCCGACGATAAGGTCGTCGGGAGACTGCTGCTGAGGATCTGGCCGATGGAAGCCTTTGGCAAGGTGGAATAAACACCGGATTGCCGGACGGCCCGAAAATATCAAATCCGAATAAAAATCTATTGGGACCGGGAAGGGAAAATACTCCATTTCCGGTCCTTGACTTTGTTGGAGCATGAAATAGCAGGAGCAAATTAAAACCGTCGAATATTAATCATTAATTTCAACTTGAGTCTTGGATAATTCACAATTTTTTGCTATAATAAAATAATAAAAAAGAGACAGAAAGAGCATAAAAAAAGGCTGAATCTGCCAAGAAACAAAGCGCTTTCAAAAACAAGATTAGTTCCAGCTTTTGAAGTTCTTTCTTCATCTAATATTTCAGGGTATAAGACGAGAGATGAATAATACGGACAGAAATCAAAAACAGAAGAAAAAAAGGATTTCTATTGATGCTTTTATTGACGCTGAACCTGTTATAATAAGATCAAAAAATAAACGGAAAGGGGGAGAAGGATGAACAACCGGAAAGAAAGTCAAATCACTTTGAGACTGCGCGAAATGAAAAAACGCAAATGGCAGGTTATGCTGCTGCTTTGCCTGAGCATTCTGGTAGCCGCCGGAGTTGCCGGAGTTTTCCGTCTCCCTGCAATCACAAAGACCTACCAGGTGAGAGAACTCACCTGTACGGCCGTACCGCCGAAGGGAGAAGCCTGTGCAGACTTCTTCGTCCATGTCCACAACGACGACTGTTTTGACGGAGACGGAAATCTGGTCTGCCCGCTGCCTGAGATCAAGCCCCACCGGCACAACGAGGATTGCTATACCACCAGCAGGGTGCAGGTCTGCGATCTTCCCGAGTCCGACGGACATCAGCATACTGCGGACTGTTATACATCAGTCCGCGGAGACATGATCTGCGAACTGTCTACTGAGGCGATTTTGGACGAGGAAGGTAACGTCCTTGAAGAGGGGCACGTCCATACGGACGAGTGCTACGAGTGGCATGACGAACTTACCTGTGACATGGAGGAGGGGCAGGGTGCCCATCATCATAATGACAGGTGCTTCGTGACCGAAACAAAGCTCACCTGCGATAAGCCGGAGATCTTCCTGCATACCCATACAGACGACTGCTATCTGAAAAATGAAGATGGAAATCTCTATGTAGACGAAAACGGAAATAACAGGCTGGTCTGCGACCAGGTACAAGTTCTCCAGCATGTCCACGGACCGGAGTGCTTCACGATCCGTGAACTGGATGACGAGTCCGATGAGACCGATCCGGAGTCCAACGCATCCGGCCAGTTCGTCTTCCTGTATGAGGAAAATGAAGAAGAGACCGAAGACGGAACAGACGGGACCGAACCGGACGAAGCGGGCGAAAACCATGAAACCGTAGAAGAAGTTGCCCAGACCGATGAAGAAAACGGAGAGCCGGCCGAAGAAACAACCGATGAAGAGCCGGACAAAGACACCGGTGAAGAGACAGAACAGGCGGACGGGAAGATTGAGGAGAGCAGCTCGGAGAAGCCTCTGAGCATCAGAATGCCTGCGCAGAACTTTGAAGAATCCACAGACACGGTCAGGGTCCGTGTGGCAGCGCCGGACGGCGCGTTCCCGCCGGAGACGACCATGCGCGTGACGCAGGTCGAGATCGAAAGCGTCATGGATGTCGTCCAGGAATCCGTCGGCGGAGAGATCACCCGCGTACAAGCGGTGGACATCAGCTTCTTTGACGCGGACGGGAACGAGATCGAGCCGATGGTTCCGATCCATGTGGATATGATCCCGGTTACTGACTCCGGCAATGACGAGACGGAAGAGACCGCTGCGGCTCCCGACGGGAACGTGCAGACCATCCTCCATGTGGACAACAACGGAAACACGACCGTCGTGGAGCAGAAAGACGGCGAGAGCACGGAGAACAGCACGGTGAGCTTCGCCGCGGACAGCTTCTCGGTATATATCCTGGTCTACTCCAACACCCTCGAGAAGACCGTTCTCGCCTCAGATGGCGAGACCTACCGTATCACACTGAGTTACGACGCCGACGCCAGGATTCCGGCGGACGCGGAGCTGGCAGTGGAGGAAATCCTTCCGGACTCCGAGGAATACAAGACCTACCTGCAGATGGCGGAGAACTCCGTTGAGAACGAGATGGTCTCCTTCGCCAGGTTCTTTGACATCACGATTCTCTCCGGCGGGCAGGAAATCCAGCCCGCCGCTCCGGTAGATGTGAAGATCGAACTGGCGGACACCCTGGAAGAGGGCGCCAAGGCGATCCACTTCGGGGAGGAAGTCGAGGTGATCGACGCGGAGGTCACCAGCCTCCCGCAGAAAACCACAGACGCCGGGACGGCGGAGAATGCCGGAAGCGAGACGGCGTTCTCCGCCGACGGCTTCTCCGTCTATGGCGTCATCGTGACCACCCTGGAGAAGACGATCACCGCCTCGGACGGAAATACCTACAGTGTAAGCGTGACATATGGCGCGGACGCGAAGATCCCCGTGGACGCGGTGCTCAGCGTCGAGGAGATCCTGAGCGAATCCGAGCGCTATAACGAATATGTAAACGAGACGGAAACCGTGCTCGGCCTGGAGGCCGGGTCGCTTCCCTATGCACGTTTCTTCGACATCACGATCCT
>CAZMXF010000213.1:0-4821 GCA_964570015.1 uncultured Oscillospiraceae bacterium
TGGCGTCTTCGATCAGAAGACGCCATTTCCATTCCCGGGGGAAGGAGATGAGAACATTGACGAGAATCAATGACAGAATACGGCGGCCCGGCTTCTGGCTGATGTTGCTGTTCGCCGCCCAGTCCTGCCTGGACGTGCTGGCGTACTGGACACGGAACGAAACCGCAACGCCTGCTGGGATGATTCGGCTTGTCCTGCTGGTCGTGCTGCCTGCAGCGGTGCTCTTTACCACCCGGAGAAAAAAAGGCTTTTTCTGCTTCCTGCTGGCGGTTGGGGGATTCTGCGTGCTTCATTTCCTGAATTCCTGGATGCATGGGTATATCAGTCCGTTCATGGACATCCGCTATCTGGCCGGTGTGGTGCAGATGCCGGTCTATGCCGTTTGCTTTCTGCTTCTGATCCGGGATGAAGAAACCAAACGGGATGCTCTGCGCGGTGTCTGGATCGGCGCAGTGCTTACCTTACTGTTTCTGATCGCTGCGCGGGTAACCGACACCGGAAACGTAACCTATGGCGAAGGCCTGGGCTACAGCGGCTGGGTCATCGACGAAAACCGCAACGCCAACAGCACAAACATGGTAATCTATGCCTGCTTCAGCCTGTTCCTGGCTCTGCATTGGGATCGCCGCTGTCTCAGTATACTAGTCCCGGTTGTGATCGATGCGGTGTTCCTTTCAAATGGGACCAAAGGCTGCTATTTTTCGATTTTCGCCATTTTTGTTTCTTTTGCAGTGTTTTTGCTGATCGACAGGGTCTGGCTGAAGCACAATTCACACAGGACAGCTGCGGCGGTTTTACTGGTTCTGAGCATCTTCTCGGCGGCGGTATACCACTGGACGCCCCGATATAAGGTTACACAGGCGCAGCAGGCGACTGCCCGCGGCACGCAGGGAGAAATCGAAGCAACACTTCTGGAAAAGGGGATCGATATCACCGGCATGAGTCCGGAGGAGCGCTTTGAAAACCCGACAGTAAAAGAAGTTTTTGTTTTCTATTACTGGAAATATCTTGGTGTAAAGCCGGATATTATCGACCGTTTCACAATGGACCGGGTGCTGATGCAGTACCGGATGAGCACCGATGTCGCCAAGCTTATCGACGCCCGTGTGATGGAGCGAAACTACGCCGACATGGTCTTTCAGGACAGCGATCTGCCGACAAAGCTGCTGGGCTTTGAGGTTTCGGAGATGGGACCGGACGGCTATGACGGCTCCTACGACATGGAAAACGACTGGCACGCTATCTTCTATTATTACGGTTATGTCGGGTTTGCCTTGTATGCCTGCTTTGTGCTGTATTTTCTGCTTCTGGTGCTGAAGAAGCTTCGCACATCGGGATTGAAAAGCTGCCTGACGCTGGAATCCTTTTTCCTGATGCTGACGCTGATCCTGATTATCGGCCTAGCGCATTTTTCGGGTGCGACGCTGCGGCGGCCGAATGTTTCCATCTGGTTCTCACTGGTCCTCGCCTTGATTTATTCGGTTACGGAGGTGCGTGCGGATGACGCTTAGTGTGATCGTACCCGCATACAATGTGGAGAAAACCATACGGGAGTGTCTGGATTCGATCCTTCACCAGACCAGACCGGTGGATGAGCTGATCGTTGTGAATGACGGCTCTTCGGACGGAACGGAACCCATCCTGCAGGAATATCGTGATGCATATCCGGCCTGCTTCCGGTTCTGTACCGTCGAAAACGGCGGACAGGGGAGAGCGCGCAACATCGGCTTTGATCTCTCCACCGGTGACTGGATCGGCTACGTGGACAGTGACGACTGGATTGATCCGGAGATGTACGAGCGCCTGATTGCTGCGGCGGAAAAGGAACAGGCCGACCTCGCCCTCTGCGAGGTTCTGGCGCATTTTCCAGACGGCAGCACGGCAAAGGAGTATATCTATCGCGAGGACCGGGCAATGGCCGCAGCCGGCTTTGCCAACAACAAACTCTTCCGACGCAGCCTGATCAAGGATATCCGCTTCCCGGAAAAAAAGCTCTGGTATGAGGATGCTGAGTTCACCGCCATCGCTATCCATCGTGCTGCAGGAATTGCCCATATTCCAGAGACACTCTATCACTATCGCCGTGGTCTTCCGTCTACGATGAACAACAACAATGCGCGGAAGAACCTCGACCTGCTTGAAGTGATGCTCCATCTGGAGGATGAACTCCTGCCGGATGACCGGGACGACTTTGAGTTCTTGATCCTGAACCACATTCTGCTTGACGGCATGAACCGGGTCCAAGCTATGACATCGGAAGATAAGAAGGATGTCCTCTGGATGCTGCGGCAGTACGTCCGGGAGAAAATACCGAATCTGAATGCTTCCCGCAGCTTCCGCGAGGAGACGCGAAACAGGCGGATCATTATGCGCCTGCACTACCTCGGGCTTTCCGGCCTCGCCGAACGGATTCTCAGGTTGAAGCGATGATTAATAGAAAGAAAGAACCCAGATTCACATGAATCTGGGCTTTTCTTTTCCGGTGGGCTTAAACCCGATGTCGATCTCAGGCCGAATCTCTCTCAGCCGTTCGAGAATGCGGTCCGCCACGTCTTCCTCATTGATGATTAGGTTGGCAAACTCCTTTTCTCCGTGTACGAGAATGATACGGTAATAGTAGTAGGCCGGACTGTCGTCCGGCTGGCATTCACTGATGCGAATGAAACTGCGGTCGATATAGTTGTAGGGAACATAATAGTCCTTGCCGAGATCACGGTAATACAGGGCGAGCTTGCCGAGGCGAACGCGCGGAAGCTTCCGCAGGCCCTGATGTCCGTACTGCTCCGCTTCCACATGATCGTTGATCATAGGGCCGTCGGTAACAAGCGATTTGTCCGGACCACGCAGTTTAAGGGTTCTGCTGCCGAAGATCATTCATGGGCTCCTTTCCTGCGCTGCTTCCGGAGGTCCCAGCCGTACCACATGGAGCTGTCGGGAATCCGGAGCGCGATGAGCGTTCCGATGATACCTGCCAGCGTACCGGTGACGGCACCGCATAGGACATCACTGGGATAGTGAACCATGAGATGGACGCGGGAGATGCCCATCAGCACGCCGAAGACCAGGGCCAGCCAGGACCAGCGCTTGTTTCCGAGCCAGAAAACCGGGATCATCGCGGCAAAGGCGGCGTTCGTGTGCCCGCTGGGGAAGCTGAAGTCACTTTCCATATGGCTGCCGTGATCAAGCCAGATGGGATAAAACATGCTCTGCGGGTCTGCATAAGGGCGGGGTCTCGCAATAACGACCTTCAGCCAGAGATTGACGACAACTGCTCCAATGGCAAGACCCAGGCACATGGCAGTGCCGAAGCGTCTGGTGGGACGGTAGATGAGCAGCACCATCGAAAGAATGATCAGAAAGATCCCACCCTTGCCGAGAAGGGAGATAAACTCCATGATCGGCTGAAGCCAGTCAGCGGCACATTCATGGAGACCATGGATGGCGTTGACCAGTCCCGCATCGAAGCCTGCAAAAAACGAGTTGAGCCAGGAGGCTCCTGCTGTCATAGTCATAGATGAATGTCTCCTTTACGTTTTGGATAGCAAATTAAAGATTTCCGGAAGCATAGCGGAAGAGCAACTTCTTCCAGCGGCTCAGACCGGCCACTACGCCTTGGGTCAGCTCATTGAGCTGCTGTGCGCATTGCTGCAGCTCCTCCTCACTGATCTCATGCTGGCTGAAGCGTGCTTTTTCCGCCACGGTCTGAAGCTCCTGCGGCATCTCTCCGCCGTAGCGCAGGACACGTTCTGCCTGCCGATAGAAGTTTACGGCTCGCTTCTTTCCGTCAGGATCGGAGAGCCGCGCCTGAAGCAGCTTACGCAGAATAAGATAGCGTCCGAATACCAATGCCGTCAATCCGACCAAAAGGGCGAACCCTGTCAGCACGGCGCGCAAAACAGGAGAGAACGGCTGACGGTCAGGTGCGGAAGCGTCAGAACCGGTTTCGCCGGGACGGTTGAACGGAACGGCAGGCGTGCTGCCAGGCTCTTCCTGCCTGCTTTCAGGAGAAGGTTGGGGCTCCTCGGGGGGAGGCGTCTGTTCCGACGAATCCGGGGGAAGAGATTCAGGGGTCGGGGCGACACTGCCTTCTGAAGGCTGATATTCACCTTCGGCTGCAGAAGCGGTTACTTCCACCGGTACCCAACCAAGTCCGTCGAGATAAACCTCCGCCCAGGCATGGGCGTCTGCACCCGTGACACGGACGGAACTGCCGGGAGCCGTGTTGTTTACGAGATAACCCTCACAGACACGGGCCGGAATACCGATTGTTCGATAAAGCGCCACCGCTGCGGTGGCAAAATGAATACAATAGCCGGTGTGCGACTCAGTAAGAAAGTAAACGGCATAGTCGTCACTGGGATAGGGAGCGACATTCACATCATAGACGCCCTGAGAACGGACAAAATCTGCCACTCGCCAGAGGATCCCGCTCTGCCCGGCGCTCCAGTCCATGGCGCTGCAGATTTGCGAAAGCACATTGCGAGTAGCATCCGGAAGTCTGGTATAATACGAATGAGCATAATCCCGATAACGAAGCTCTTCAGCCTGTTGATCTGCCGGGGACACAACAGAAGGTGTGAGTGCGTCGGCTCCGATGGAGCTGAGATAATAGACACCGCCGTAGCTGCTGTAGTTCTCAGCGGGAACGCGGACATCGCTTTCCGTTGCCGAAATGGAATAGTAGGGGAGATACAACACGTCGTAAGCTGTCGGACTTTTCAGCTGAAATTCTCCTGTGACGGTCTCAGGCATCGAGGCGATCCCCTGACCGACAAAGCTCAGCGCTTTGCCGTGAGAGTTTTCCACTGCCGCGGACCAGGA
>CAZMXF010000214.1:0-4809 GCA_964570015.1 uncultured Oscillospiraceae bacterium
GCCCTCGCCGCCTTTTGCCCAGACCTCGGACAGGGCAACATTGACACCGAGTTCATTGCACCTGGCTTCCACCAGGTCGAGTTCGGCTTTGGTATCCGTCGGGAAGGCGTTGATGGCCACCACACAGGGCAGCCCGAAGACGTCGCGGATGTTCCCGACATGCTGCAGCAGGTTGGGAAGACCCTTCTCGAGGGCGTCGAGGTTTTCCTGGTTCAGATCGCTCTTCGGCACACCGCCGTGATACTTCAGCGCGCGGACCGTGGCGACAACGACGACGGCGTCCGGACGGAGACCGGTCACACGGCATTTGATATCGAAGAATTTTTCCGCACCAAGGTCGGCGGCGAAACCGGCTTCTGTGACCACATAATCCGCCAGTTTCAGAGCTGTGCGGGTAGCGGAGACAGAGTTGCAGCCGTGGGCGATGTTGGCAAAGGGGCCGCCGTGAATAAAAGCGGGAGTCCCCTCGAGAGTCTGGACCAGATTGGGCTTGATGGCGTCCTTCAGCAGCGCGGTCATGGCGCCTTCGGCTTTCAGGTCATGCGCGGTGACAGGGGCTCCGTCATAGGTATAAGCGACGATGATACGGGCGAGACGCGCCTTCAGATCCATCAGGTCGGCGGCCAGACACAACACGGCCATAATCTCACTGGCAACTGTAATGTCAAAGCCGTCCTCGCGGGGAACCCCCTGTGCCTTTCCGCCGAGCCCATCGACAATGTGACGGAGCTGACGGTCATTCATATCGACAGCGCGCTTCCAGGTGATCTGTTTCGGATCGATGCCGAGGGTGTTACCCTGCTGAATGTGGTTGTCCAGCATGGCAGCCAGCAGATTGTTGGCGGCGCCGATGGCGTGGAAATCACCGGTGAAATGGAGATTGATGTCCTCCATGGGAACAACCTGGGCATAGCCGCCGCCGGCAGCTCCGCCCTTGATACCGAAAACCGGACCGAGAGAGGGCTCACGAAGCGCGACGACCGCATTCTTGCCGATCTTGCGCAGACCGTCGGCAAGACCGACCGAAGTGGTGGTTTTACCTTCACCGGCGGGAGTCGGAGTGATGGCGGTGACGAGAATAAGCTTTCCCTTTTCGGGGAGTTCCTTCAAAGTATTGAGATCCAGTTTGGCTTTGTATTTGCCATAGTTTTCCACAGCATCATCCGGGATGCCGAGAGATGCGGCAATGGTATTAACGGGCTTCAGCGTTGCTTCCTGTGCGATTTCAATGTCAGTTTTATATGCCATGATCGCCCTCCTGTATGAATGTAGCAGTGCAGCCAAATATCAGACTTCACTATCTTTATAAGAATAACACAGTTGAAAGGAGAAAAAAAGGGATAAATGTAAATATCGTAGAATGCTCCTATGAAATCTACGCTGAGATCGGAATAATTGTATAAATATGAGCATGCTGAACAGAAATCAGGGTGGGTCATAAGGCGGTTAAGAACAATTTCAGATTAATTTTAACTTCAGGGCAGCAACAGCCCGGATTCACATAAAAGAGTAGTTTCGTTCAGACCATTTATAAAAAATTCAAAAAAAATTCGCAAATTCACCCCAGATAGAAAGTATTTTTTCAGTTTATATTCAGAGAAAGAGTGTATAATACGATGTCGTGTATAAAAATTAGCAAAGCAGGGGTAATTATGCGTATTTTGATCATCTCTGAAAACAAGGTGCTCGCGAGTGGGATCGAACAGCAGCTTCAGGTAAAAAACCTGGATACGGAAACAGTATACAGTGGAGAAATCGGAGAAGAATATGCGGAATTGGGAATCTATGATCTCCTGATTCTCGATTCTGACCTGTCGGAAAAAAGTGCTTATGAAATCGCCCGTTCCCTGCGCATCAAGCACTGTAGGATGCCGATCATTCTGCTGGTGCAGAAGTGTGAAGTAGAGGATCGGATCAAGGGCATGAAATCCGGTGTAGATTATTTCCTGCTTCAGCCTTATGATGTGAGAGAGCTTCTGGCCAGCGTCGATGCGCTGCTGCAGCGGATCACAGACCAGGCGGAGGAACCGTACTACGGGAATACCCGGTTGATTCTTGCCTCCGGTAAACTGGTCTCAGGAGACCAAAGCATACGGCTCTCGGCTAAGGAGTTTGAAGTGATGCGTCTGCTTCTGCAGGCGAAGGACCGCCTGCTCTCCAAAGAAGTGATTCTGGCACGCGTCTGGGGATATGATTCCAATGCAGTGGAAAACCATGTGGAAGTCTATGTGGGGTTCCTGAGGAAGAAACTTCGGAGCATCGGTTCCAATCTGGAGATCAAAGCCGTGCGCCGGATGGGCTATACACTGGAGATTCGCGAGGAAGCATAAGCCCGGTAAACCAAACGGACCGGACAGAGAAGAGTTCTCTGTCCGGTCCGTTTTATGATTGGGCTTTATAAAATAAATCAGACGGGGACAGCATGCGGTGCAATTTTGTTCCGAAGCGCGGACATCAGCGCCTGAAATCCGGTCTCGAAAAAGACGTTTATCCGGGTTCGCAATGCCGAAAAACGGATCGATGCAAGCGATCAGGCCTGGACAGGCCCGGACTCCAGGAGGAAGGAAAGCACTTCGAACAGGGAAGGGAAAACCCGTTCTGCAAGCGAGCAGATCTCTTCCGTCGGCTGCAGCATGTCGGGGACCATCAGGGGATGGGTTCCGGCAGCAGCAGCGGCACGGATGCCATTAAAGGAGTCCTCAATCACATAACAGTTTTCCGGCGCGGCGTTCAGCGCATTTGCTGCCAGAAGAAAGATCTCCGGATGAGGCTTGGAATGTGTCACCATGTCTCCGCCGATCACAACATCGAAATAGTCCAGAAATCCGGCATCCCGCAGTTCCCGTCGCACAAGATCACTGTGGGTGGAGGACGCCAGGGCCAGGGGAATATGGTTCGCTGTCAGGGAAGAGAGCAACTCCGGCACGCCCGGCTTCACGGGAAGCCCTTCACGGCCGTAGTGTTCGAGATACAGTTCACGGACCCGCCGGTCAAATTCCTCCCGGGGAAAGGAAACCCCATAGTGTTCGGCGAGAATCTCATGGGTATGGACGGCGGTGGTCCCGATAACGGAGGGATAGATCTCTGCGATTCCCGAAATACCGAGTTCGTTAGCAGCCTGAATCCAGAGGCTCATGGCCAGGTGCTCGGTGTCGAAGATCACACCGTCCATGTCGAAGATGACTGCCTCAAAAGTGCGGTTTGCAGCCTTTTTCACCATGTGGATTCCCTCCAAAATTGTGATGGTTCTACTTTACCACCGGGGAGAAAAAACCGCAAGGATGATTTCCGACCTCTTTCGGCCTTCCGGAACGGAGTGGTTCTTCCATTTTCCGGGTAGTTGAGGTATGATAAGGACAGTCTGCGCAAAGGAGCAGAGTCGGATGACAAATTACTGTGGGTACATGGGAAAGGTCCTTCTGCTGGACCTGAGTACCAAAACAACGGAAAACTATATCTGGACCGACCTGAGCCGCGAGAAGTACATCGGCGGCAAGGCCATGGCGTCCAAGATCCTCTATGACAACCTGACTGGATCGGAGAAACCCTTTGACCCGGAAAACCTTATCGTTATTGCGACAGGGCCTCTGACCGGTACCGGCGCACCGTCCTCTAACCGCTTTGACATCTCCTCACTCTCACCCCTGACGGGAATCACTGCGTCCTCCAACTGCGGCGGGAACTTCGGCCATTATCTCAAGAAAGCCGGGCTGGATGCTTTGATCATCCGGGGAAAGTGCGAGATACTCAGCTGGATCGAGATCGACAACGGAGCGTTCCGCTTCCATGATGCGCGGGAACTGCGAGACCTGAAGTGCGGAGAAACACAGGCGGCGTTGCAGGGAAAGCTCAATGCCGAACATGGTGGAAAAGTCAGCTGCGGCATGGTCTGCATCGGACCGGCAGGAGAAAACCTGGTGCGCTATGCCTCGGTCATCAGCGGGGAGCGCGCCGCAGGCCGCGCGGGAATGGGAGCGGTTTTCGGAAGCAAGAACCTGAAGGCGATTACCGCTGCGGGAGACGCAATCCCGACCGTCTATGACAGGGAGGGCGCGGCAGCGCATCGGAAAAAATGGGTGAACTATCTCCGCAGCCATCCGCTGACCGGAGAGCAGCTGCCGAAGATGGGCACTGCCGGGCTGGTAAGCTCCATGCAGGTGCACGGCCTGCTCTCTACCCGAAACTATGCCAGGGGACAGTTCGAGCATTTTGAAGAGGTCAGCGGTGAAGTGCTGGCAGAAGAGCTGACCGTCACGAACAGCGGCTGTCTCTCCTGCCCGATCCGCTGCACAAGGCGCGTTCCGGTGGATGGGAAGATCGTCAAGGGACCGGAGCTGGAGACCCTCGGGCTCCTGGGCGGAAACATTGAAAATGCAGATCTGGAACAGATCTGCCGTTGGAACTATGAACTGGACGAGCTGGGCATGGACACCATCTCAACAGCGGGCACCATCGCCTGGGCCATGGAAGCGAATGAAAAGGGTCTCTGGCAGAACGGCCTGAATTTCGGTGAGACGGAAGCACTCTCTCGGGTTTTTGACGATATTGCCCATCGGCGAGGCATCGGAACGGAACTTGCTGAAGGGAGCAAGCGCCTGAGCGAAAAATACGGCGGGAAGGGATTTGCCATCCAGTCCAAAGGAATGGAGCTGGCCGCCTATGAGCCGCGGCGCGCTGTGGGACAGGGGCTGGGCTATGCAGTGGCCAACCGGGGCGGCTGTCACCTGAACGGAGACTATCTGGTCGTACTCGAAGGCCTCGGCATGCATGTCAACGGACAGACTCCGCATGGAAAGGCGGACCTCTGCA
>CAZMXF010000215.1:0-4797 GCA_964570015.1 uncultured Oscillospiraceae bacterium
GTGTTTGTCGACCTGCCGGTTGCGGCCAGCTATGTGGCCAAGCACGACGGCCTGAGCGTCATCGATGAAAACCTCGGCGCCGAGCAGTACGGCATCGCCTTCCGTTCGGGAGACGCAGCGCTCTGCGAAGCGGTTGACGCAGCGGTTCAGGAACTGGTTGAGAACGGCACCTATGCCGAGATCGCGGCCAAGGAAGAGTATGCGGACATCGTCAACAATCTGCTCTTCCTGAGCGCGGCGGAAGAAGAGGCGGAGACCCCGGCTGCCTGAAAAAGCAGCAACAGCTGAAGAAAGAAATGAACCCGAAAGCGCACCTCCGTGCGCTTTCGGGAAATTCTGTCTATAGAAGAGAATTCACGAAATAAAAGAATGAGGTTTTCCCTATGTCCTTAATGACAATGATCATCAAGATGAGCGAAGGTCTGAGCAAGACCTGCGCGATCTTTTTCCTGACCTTGTTGTTCTCTCTCCCCCTGGGCATGATCGTGGCATTGCTCCGTATGAGCAAGGTCAAGGTTGTTTCTGCGGTCACGCGCTTTATCATTACGGTGCTGCGCGGAACCCCGCTGATGCTGCAGCTGCTGGCGGTGACCTACGGACCGTACTACCTCTTTGGAACAAATGTTGCCCGGAACAAGCTGATCCCGGTGGTAATCGCGTTTTCCATCAACTACGCGGCGTATTTCGCAGAGATCTACCGCGGAGGAATCGAATCCATCCCCATCGGGCAGTATGAAGCCGCCGAGGTCCTGGGCTATTCAAAATTCCAGACCTTTATGCGGATCATTCTCCCCCAGGTGATCAAGCGCATCATGCCCAGCGTGACCAACGAGGTTGTGACACTGGTCAAGGACACCTCGATGGCCTTCACGGTCTCCTACCAGGAGATGTTCACCATCGGCAAGCAGATCGCAAACTCCCAGACCAGCTTCATGCCGTTCCTGGTTGCAGGCGCATTCTACTATGTCTTTAATGTGATTGTCGACTGGGCGATGGGCAGGATCGAGAAGAGACTGGACTATTATCGTTGAGAGGAAAGGGAAGATATGGCAGAGAACATCAATAAAAACGCGGAAACAGAGGCCGCTTCCAGCATCCTCGAGATCCGCAGTCTCCAGAAGGCCTTTGGCGGTCATGTGGTGCTGAAGGATATCTCCCTCTCCGTGGAACGCGGAAACGTCATCTCCATCATCGGCCCGTCCGGCTCCGGAAAGTCGACACTGCTTCGCTGCGCATCCTTCCTGGAAACAGCGGACGGCGGCGACATCCTGTACGATGGGAAATACGCAATGCACGACGGTGCCTATGCCTCCAAGGCCGAGCTGAACCGCTTTCGGACACGTTTCGGCCTGGTGTTTCAGAATTTCAACCTGTTCCCGCATTATTCCGTGCTGCGCAACGTCGCCGAACCGTCGATCATCCACGGTGAAAACAAAGAAGCTGCCCAGGCACGTGCCATGGAGCTGCTGAAGAAAATGGGACTTGACGGCAAAGAGAATGCCTATCCCTTCCAGCTTTCCGGCGGACAGCAGCAGCGTGTCGCAATTGCCCGTGCTCTGGCGCTGAACCCCGAGGTGCTCTACTTCGACGAACCGACCAGCGCCCTTGACCCGGAACTGACCGGCGAGGTGCTGAAGGTCATCCGTCAGCTCGCAGAGGATAAGATGACCATGGTGGTCGTCACGCACGAGATGCCCTTTGCCCGTGCGGTCAGCAATCACGTCATCTTCATGGACGGCGGCGTAATTGTCGAAGAGGGACATCCGGAGGCGGTCTTCGGTGCGCCAACTCAGGAGAGAACCAAACAATTCCTGAGGAATTATCAGAGATGACGGAACCGGTTTCATATACCCTGCTGGATCCCACTGGAAATATAACCCTGCTGGCTGAGACACCCGTACCCGAGGCGTCTCAGCCTCTGACTGCAAAGCGGCTGATGGCACTGGAGCCGGCTACGGAGCAGGTCGGATTCGTCCGGATCCTGGAAAACGGGATCGACCTGCGGATGGCGGGGGGAGAGTTCTGCGGCAATGCCTCCATGAGCGCGGCGGTATTGTATCTGCTGCGGAAGAACCGGGACAGCGGAGAAGTGACGGTTCGTGTGAGCGGGACACCGCAGCCGGTGAAGGTCGCTGCAGAAAAGCAGGCAGACGGTAGCTGGCGGGGCTGCGTTGAGATGCCGCATCCGTTCTCCGTCGGGAGAGAACGCTTCTCCGACGGAACCGTGCGCCCGGTGGTGCGCTTTCCCGGGATCACGCATGTGGTGCTGGAGGAAGAGATGGAACAGGCAGCGGCCGAAAAGCTTGCACCGCTCTGGTGCCGCGAATTGGAATCCGAGGCGCTGGGTCTGATGTTCCTTGCCCGGGAACGGGGCATTCTGAAGCCACTGGTCTACGTTCCAACAGCGGATACGCTGTTCTGGGAGTCCTCCTGCGCCAGCGGAACCACCGCGGTGGGGGCCTTCCTGGCGGCGGAATCCGGCACCGCGGTGCATCTGCCGCTGGAGCAGCCGGGCGGCATACTGGAGATCGAAACTGGGCCTGGAGGACGGCTTCTCCTGAAAGGAAGCGTACGGCTGATCCGGCAGGCGAGTGATATCCGTCCGGAGGAATGAACTGAGTTACAAAATCATATCTGAAGATTCTGAAGAGAAAATGCCCCTCTGCGTCGAAGAAAGAAACGACGCAGAGGGGCGTTTTCGGAATGAAAGACGACTCTTCTCAGCAATCCCGGTTCAGCTCTCGGACTCGGTCCCGCTCCGAAGGGAGAGAAGTTCCTCCGGGGTGAAAACATACTGCTTTCCGCAGAACTGGCAGGTGACTTCGGTCGGGGTTCCTTCGGAGGCCAGCTCCTCCAGCGTCTCATCGCCGGAACTCTGCAGGGCGGCTGCGATTCGATCCCGGCTGCAGTAACAGCGATAACTCACTTCGTCTGTCGCCAGGATCTCAGGCTCCAGGCCCCGGAGCACCTGATGCAGAACTTCTTCGACGCCGTCTTCATGGAGAATCGTGGTGAGCTGGTCCATCATGAAGATGTTGTCCTCAATCTTCTGAATGAGATCTTCCGGGGCGCCGGGAAGCAACTGCACCAGAAAGCCGCCCGCAGCAAGAATGTGCTTGTCCGTCCCGACGAGAACACCGAGCCCGCAGGCCGAAGGAACCTGTTCGCTTTCCACCAGATAGGCGGTGAGGTCCTCCGCAACTTCACCGGAAATGAGCTCGACACTGCCGATGTACGGTTCGCGCAAACCGAGATCCCGGCTGACGGTCAGTGTCCCGTCCCGGCCGATGAGCCCGCCGACGTCCAGCTTGCCGTCAGTGCGTGTCGGGAGATCCGCTGCCGGCTCATCCACATAGCCCCGGACGTTCCCGGCACTGTCGGAGACCGCAACAACATTTCCGGCCGGTCCGCCGCCGCTGAGCCGCAGGGTGAGGGTGTCTTTCTCACCCTTCATCGCATTGCCGAGCAGCGAAGCACCCAGAAGCGCCCGGCCGAGAGCCGCAGAGGCTGTCGGGCTGAGCCCGTGGATGGTTCTGGCTTCCTCTACAATTTCAGGTGCGGAGATCACCGCGATCTTGATCATGTCGTCTGCGGCGACCGCACGAATAATCTGTCCCATATTCAGATACGATCCTTTCCGATCCGGGCTGCCCCGGAGATTCTGCCCGTTATCATACTACTTTCGCTGGCGAAACGTCAAGCGAGGGATGAAACACCCGCTTCGTACAGGCCTCCGTTCAGGCGCGGTCAGCGCGGTTTGTTCGAACGAGCACGAAAGCGCTCGTCAGAGTCAGACCGATCATCAGAGAGAGAAAGAGATTGCAGAACACTCTCAGGTGAGCGGCTGTTTTCGAACTGCCTGTCAGTGTGCCGATCTGTGAAAAGGTTTCGGAGACAGCATTGTACGTCTGCCCGCGGGTCAGGTCCGCGCTACAACTTGAGGCAATTCGGCCGGCCCGGGTTGAGGTGATGACTTTAGCGAGCTGACCACGGCTTTGAATCGAAAGCTGCTGATAAGCCTTGTTGATCACCACAATACAGGAGCTCTCTTCCCCGAAGAAGGCGCGGCGTTTCTCCTCCGCCTGTGTCTGCACGTCGGCGCTTTCTTCCCTCGTGGACCAGAAAGCGACACTGCCAAACTCCGTCAGAGGGATCATGTTGTCGAGTATCTTCCGCTCTTCAGCTGCGGTGAGGAGGTCAAGCTCATCCTCGATCACCACACGAAAGCCGGTTTTTGAGTTTTTCCATGTGAGGCCGTTTTCGGTAATGCTTCCGAAATTCGGCATGTTGAGATAAGGATCACTGCTGCCCTTCGGTGCGGCGTAACAGAAACTCTGCAGCGGTGTCAGGAGCAGCAGGAGCAGAAGCAGGGAGAGAAACCTGCGCGTCAGGCGTTCAGACATCTTCTGCACCTCCTTCACGAACAGCGGGCGACGCCTGCAAACCGGAATGCTGCAGCCGGAAACGGAAGGTTACGGCAAAGCGAAGGAAAAGAACCACGGCATTCAGCATGCTCACAAGATAGAACAGGCTGCTGTCCTCCGGGGCAAAGAGCAGAACCGCTGCGCTGATCAGCAGAGCGGCAGAGGTGAGAATAAAGGCCGGCTGCCGGATACGCCGCAGAGAAGCACGGAGAAGGGGATCAGAGCGGATTCTGTCTTTGGTCCACACTCTCATCAGACGGCTGCAGATCCACGTACCGAGCAAAAGAAGGGCACAGGCGAGAATCAGCGAGAGCGCCGGCTTCGGCGGAAAGAAGAGGCTCAGAAGCAGAAACGCGAGGACAGAGATCAGCAG
>CAZMXF010000216.1:0-4793 GCA_964570015.1 uncultured Oscillospiraceae bacterium
CCGGTCGGATGCCTTAGCAGCTAACCAAAATCTACGGTTGCTACAGCGTCGCAGCGCTGTGAACTCTTCTTTAGTTATTTCACTGTCTATTTGAAGGGATAACGTTCACTTTGACCGGGATCATCTCATTTCTCGACAGTTTCAATTCTCACGATTTCTCTGCGCCTAATATTCTGGCCACTTCCCGGCAGGGCAAACACATCATCCTGGCCGGCAAATCGAAGCCATCCTTGAAAATCTTCCATCTGCCTCTCCGTGGCGAAGAAGTCTATAGTGCTAAGATCTTCGAAATGAATTCGTATTGTTTTCATGCTCATTTTCCTTTCAACTATAGTAGTATTGATTATAGCATTTCTTTCTGATAAGTTGCTGCTAAGAAAAAGCCCTTCTCTCCTCATTTGGTGATCCATACCACACCATGTAAAACTATCTTACTGCAATTATAGATTTACGACATTGCAAGTGATTTCTTCAGCTAAAAAAGGCATCAGAAGAGATTGACAAAACACTACTTTTTCAGTATTATGTAAACAGCTTTTTCATTTTGTTCCTTTTTCTAAGTGCAGTCCGCAGTCTTCAATCCAGCGGACTGCATTTTTTATTCTTTAAGACCCTTTTTAATTGCGTGGGATATCGGCTTTTGCCGTTGTTTAGAGGCAGTCTTGTCCGGAGCATGTAGATTTGGTATAATAGCAATACTCGTTGCAATTGGAGAGTTATCTTATCATGAATGCTTTTCTGGCACTTGCCTATCTGTTTTTTATTGGAGCCGTTTTCGGCTGGGTCCTGGAAGTTTTTTTCCGTAAGTTCTTTTCCTCCTCCAACCCCGAGCACCGATGGATCAATCCTGGTTTCTGTGTTGGACCGTATATTCCGCTGTACGGCTGCGGCCTATGCATTCTTTTTCTGCTCGCGACGCTGGGCACGCAGTATGGCATGGATTCCGGTATCGGTGGAAGAGCGCTGCTTTTTTCCGGCATGGCGGTCAGTATGACCTTGATCGAATATATAGCGGGAATCATGCTACTAAAAATATTCAAACTCCGGCTATGGGACTACAGCCGCCTATGGGGGAATATCCAAGGGCTGATCTGTCCGCTCTTCTCTTTATTCTGGACAATTCTCGGCGCTATCTATTACTTCTTGATTCACCCGGTAATTCTGGAAGCTCTAACCTGGCTTTCTCACAATCTAGCCTTTTCCTTTGTGATTGGCTTTTTCTTTGGCGTATTTACCATCGATGTGGTCTATTCCGGCAGTCTGGTTGCAAAGATGAAGGCTTATGCGGATGAGCATCAGGTTATCGTCCGTCTGGAGGAGTTTCGACTGCATATCCGGAGGAAGAGAGAACTTGCTTCCATGCGGGTGCATTTTTTCCTCCAGTTGCAGACCAGACATGATCTTTCTGTCTATCTGAAGGAAGCTCAGGGTGCGATTGAAAAAATCCGGCATCGGAACGCTGGAGAAGAAAAAGAGGGAAAACAGCATGTGGAAAGCTGAATTGGAGGAGATTCTGGAACCCATTCATCGCAACCCTAGGGTTCAGATGATGAAAAAGTTTGTCCAGCATGGGAATACCTCCACGTTCGAGCACTGTCAGAGTGTCGCGGAGACCTGCGATCGGCTAAACGAACGCTTCAGGCTTGGTGCTGACAGACGCACTCTGATTCTCTCCGCTATGCTTCACGATTTCTATCTCTATGACTGGCACTATGTTGACGACGGATCTCACCGCCGTCACGGCTTCCATCATGCCAGAAAGGCTCGAGATAACGCAGTCAGAGAATTTGCAGTGGATAGAAAGATTCAGTCCGCCATCGACAGTCACATGTGGCCGCTCAATCCACTCAGGATTCCTAGAAGCCGCGAAGCCTGGATACTATGGGTTGCCGATAAGATCGAAACATTCCGGGAAATGCGGGTGAAACAATGATTACTTCTGAAACGGAGAGATTGAGACTTAGGCCCCTCCGCCGTGAGGATCTGGAGCTGATTCTCTGGCTCTATTCCGATCCGGAGATTCTTCGTTACACTCCCTTCGATGCCATGAGCCGGGAAGAAGCCGACCTTCACTTGGAGAGAATAGTCCGGGACTGGGAACTGGCTCCACTTCCAAGCTTGTGCCGATCGAAAAACTGTCCGTTGTAATTACATTAGTTTTGGCATTCATTTTTCTACACGAAAAGTTTACAGCAAAGTCTGCAATTGGATGTATACTGATTGGAACAGGGACCTTGCTGATGGTGTTGTAAGGTAAATTCCGGCTTGTTGAGATGATCCAGCTACACGATGTACGAATACTGTAATATATCTCATAAGCGCATGATTGTCCGTTACTTTCTCTGAGGAACAATGAGCCTCAAGAGGATTCATGGAGGGGAAAATGGAACAGACTCTAGTCAACATACTGCTGATACTTTGTGGGATCTTTTATTCAGTGCTGTGCATCTTCAGCATCGTCACCGGCCTGATGTATGCAAGCGGGAAAAAGGAGCTGAACCCGCTGGAACTGTCAGACGAATTCATGAGCCGATATACCGATCAGGATAAATTAAAACGATTCACAATCAAAATGGGGTGGGTCACCTTCCTGGTTGGCATTGTTCAAGGGATCACAGCCTTTGCAATCCTTCACCGTCATGAACCGGCACTGTACTGGATCGCTTTGGGATTTACGCTGTTTTCCATCGCCTCAGTTGTATGGAAGCTAAAGGGAAAGATCAATGCCTTCCCTGTTTTGAAATGCATTGCATATGTTGTGATTCTCGCAGTGCTTCTCCTCAGTGGATCAAGATCGCAATTCTTCACGTCCTTCGATAACGTTGATTACGCCGATCTGGAAAACTGGGCTTACTATCATGACGGAGACAGCAAGGCCGCTGATGTGTTTCTACTCTGCCCGACTGTGGATGTGAATGATGAATTCAATATGTCCATGACGGATGAACGCACGAAGGCTTCGTTCCTTGGAGCGCTGAATATGGAACGCGGACTCTATGAGGATGCAGCCCGGCTGTTTGCTCCCTACTATCGGCAGGCAGCGATGAAAGTCTATTCCCTGGATGCGAAGGACAGGGAGCAGTATTTGGAACTGGCATACACAGATGTGTCCGCAGCCTTTGCATATTACCTGGAACATGAAAACCAGGGAAGACCGATCATCCTGGCGGGTTTCTCCCAAGGTGCGGACATGTGTTATCGGCTGCTGAAGGAATATTTTGGCAGCGAAACGCTTTACAGTCAGCTTGTGGCAGCATATGCACTGGGCTGGCCCTGCACGAAGGAAATGGTTTCATCCTATCCTCAGATCGTGCCAGCCTCGGGTTCCGATGATATCGGAGTGGTGATAAGCTTCGACTGTGAGGCTCCGGAAGTGTCAGATACCTTTATCTATCCAGCAGGACAACAAGTTTATACGATTAATCCCTTGAACTGGAAAACAGATGCAACCCCGGCAGTAAAGGAGGAAAATCTCGGCGCATGCTTCACAGATTACAGCGGGCAGATCCGGAGGGAGGAAGCCGGGCTGTGCGGATGTTATATCGACGTAGGTCGCGGCGTTGTCAAAGTGACAGACATCGAATCGGGTGATTATCCTGCTTCTGTACCCGGACTACCCCAAGGCGCTTACCATATCTATGATTATCAGTTTTTCTTCCGGAACCTTCAACTGAATGTTGCAGACAGGCTTCTCCGATATATGCAAGCAGATAGACTGGCTGAACAAGCGGCTGCGCAATTTGATAGATTTGCAAGATGCTTCATGCCCAGAGAATTTGTTCTCTGGGCATGTTCTTGCTCCTTTGGTCGCTTTTAAAAAAGTAACTGCATCGCTGAAAAAGTTAACCAGCTTTTCTAGGCCACTCAGTGCAAAACTGAACCTGTCCGTTTTTTTGGATAGGTCTTTTGCTATCATATGACCGTAATATGGAGAAATTGGGAGGATTATTACGTGTATCCGCCTGTTCACACAAAACCGGCTCAGTCATTTTCCTATGACCGCCTGAATATGCTGTGGCCTAAGTATCCGCAATATCATTTGATGACCACCTTCTCCTCACTCGAAGCCCTTCTGAAAGAACATGAATCGTATCAGAAGGATTTTGACGAATTGCGTGAGGAGTATGAGTCTCGTCACTATGATCGCTTTTTAGTCCAGCTCTCATGGGCTGACCTCCCCTACCGCTACGCCACAAAAGAGCTCATCGAAGCTGCGTCTCCCCTGCCTGTGAATTCTTACGTTGAATCCTTCATGAGTCAGTTTGAGGATCTGAATACGGATCATCAGGCTTGCTTTCTGTTCCCCGAAAGCTTTGTATCTCAATTCTTTGTGGTATTTGAGGTATGTAAAAGAGCTGCCATCTTTCACCCCATTCGAAATCTGTTCCCTGATGAAGAAAGGCTTCATTATCTCGCCGTTTTCGATAAAGAGAATATGGATGACGTTCTTCTGATGTTTCATTTGCTGTACACAAACGCATCCGAAGAGATTTATGGAGGATACTCGCTATATGATTACTCACTTCCGTGGTATCAGAATCATCTGTGCCAGGATGGAGTCGTCCTGCGCTCTCCGTATCTTCCTGACACCATCGCAAAATATCAGGGCAACCTTCCGTTCTACCATAATCCATCTAAAACGGTATATGTTCGGAGAAACATCGAACATATACTTGAATCCGGATACTTTTCATCTGAGCTTGAACTCTTTCTGAATCTCACTTCGGTCATCATGCCACTCTTCCACTGGTGGTATGAGGATATTGCTCTTTATGAAGAAAAGGACGGTTTCC
>CAZMXF010000217.1:0-4785 GCA_964570015.1 uncultured Oscillospiraceae bacterium
CACGCCCGGCGGCGGATCGCCGTAACGGTCGATCAGCTCATCCAGCAGGTCGTCGGCCTCCGCCTCCGTCCGAATCAGGGCAATGCGGCGGTAGATGTCCATCCGCTGCTCCGAGGACGGAATATACCGGTCCGGAATATTCGCCGCCACCGCGAGATCGGCGGAACAGTCCGCCCGCTGCGGGACCGGGATGCCCCGCTCCTCCAGCACCGCCTCGTTCAGCAGCTTCATGTACATGTCATAGCCCACGTCTACCATGTGTCCCGACTGCTCCGCACCCAGGAGATTTCCAGCGCCGCGGATCTCGAGATCCCGCATGGCGATCTTCATGCCCGCGCCGAACTGCGCAAAGTCCCGCATGGCGGTGAGGCGCTTTTCGGCAATCTCGGTGAGGACCTTGTCCCGCCGGAAGGTGAGATAGGCGGAAGCCCTGCGGGTCGAGCGGCCAACACGGCCGCGGATCTGGTGCAGCTGCGCCAGACCGAGCTTGTCCGCATCCTCCACGATCAGGGTATTGACATTCGGAATATCGATGCCGGTTTCGATGATGGTCGTACAGACCAGCACCTGGGTCTCGCCACGCACCACGCTGTCCATCACGCGGGAGAGCGCGGTCTTGTCCATCTTCCCGTGGGCAACGGCCACCGTGACGTTTTCCAGCTGCTGGGCCAAGCGGTAGGCCGTGCGGTCGATGTCCTCCACCCGGTTGTGCAGGTAGTAGACCTGCCCGCCGCGCTGCAGCTCCCTTCGAATCGCCTCACAGACGATTCCCCAGTCATGTTCCATGACGAAGGTCTGGACCGGAAGCCGGTCCTCCGGGGCTTCTTCGATGTTGGACATATCGCGGATGCCGCTCATGGCCATGTTCAGCGTACGGGGGATCGGGGTTGCGGAAAGCGTCAGTACGTCCACACCGCGGGAAAGCTCCTTGATGTGCTCCTTGTGCGTCACGCCGAAGCGCTGCTCCTCATCCACCACCAGAAGGCCGAGGTTTTTGAACTTCACGTCCTTGGACAGCAGCCGGTGGGTGCCGATGACCAGGTCGCATTTGCCCGTCTCCAGGTTTTTGATGGTCCTGCTGTTCTCTCCGCCGACGCCCATCCGGCTCAGCTGGCCGATTTCCACTGGGAAGCCGAAAAAGCGCTGCATGGCGGTCTGATAGTGCTGCTGTGCCAGGACTGTGGTCGGGACCAGGATCGCGGCCTGTTTTCCGTCCAGGATGCATTTCATCACTGCCCGGAAGGCCACCTCGGTCTTTCCGAAGCCCACGTCGCCGCAGAGCAGACGGTCCATCGGAACGGAGGACTCCATATCCTGCTTGATCTCCGCGGTGCAGCGAAGCTGATCGTCCGTCTCCGTATAGGGGAAGTTTTCTTCAAATTCTCTCTGCCAGCTGCTGTCCGGAGAGAAAGCATAACCCGGCAGCCTCTGCCGTTCTGCGTAGAGGGCGATCAGCTTCCTGGCCATATCTTTCGCCGCACCCTTGGCCCGGGAGCGGGTCTTGGCCCATTCGGTTCCGCCCATTTTGGAGAGCCGGACAGGGCGCTCCTCTCCGCCGCCAGTGTACTTGGACACCATGTCCAGCTGCGTCGCGGGGACATAGAGTACGTCCGTACCGGCATAGCTGAGCTTGATGTAGTCCTTTTCAAACCCGTCGACCTGCATTTTGACGATTCCGGCGAAACGGCCGATGCCGTGGGTTTCGTGGACGACATAGTCCCCTACGGAGAGGTCGGAATAGCTTTCGATGCGCTTCCGGTCGGCAGGGAGCTTTCGGTTGGCTTTCTTTTTGTTTTTCCCGCGAATCAGCTGTGCATCCGTCAGGATCGCCAGCTTCAGAGCGGGGTACTCAATTCCGGAGGAGAGCGCACCGACGCCGATGCAGCATTCACCCTGGTCGGGCAGCTTCTCCATTTCCGTCCGGATCAGCACCGCCGTGCCGTGTTCCCGCAGAAACTCCTGCAGAACTTTCGCCCGGCGCTCATCTCCCGCCAGGATCACCACCCGGTAATTCTGCTTCAGGTAGACCTTCAGATCCTCCGCCGCAGCCTGGGCGTTTCCCGCATAGGAGGGCAGCTGCTTGGCCGGTATGCTCAGGAGCGTCTTCGGCTGGAAATTTCCCCTGCCGAGGGTGAACGAGTCTCCCGCATAGAGCGGGAAGCGCTCCAGCTCCTTCCAGATCTCGTCCGGCGGGAAGCAGAAGCTCTCCGCCTCAAAGGCGCAGCGTCCGTCCTTCTGCAGGGAACGGAGGTCCTCACCCAGCTGTTTCCGGTATTCTTTTGCCATTTCGCTGCAGCGGGTCGGCTGATCCACAAAGACGATCGCGTCTTCCGGGATATAATCAAAGCCGGTCGCCGCGGGATAGAGCAGCGGCAGCCATCGGTCCAGATCCTGCATGACCAGCTGGGTGCGGAGTTTCTCTGCATCCTGCCGGAGCGTGGCGGCAATTTTTCCGGCAGACGTGCTGCCCCGCCGTTTCTGGTACCGGTCAGCCAGTTCCTCCATCTTCCGGCACAGGGTTTCCGTACCGCCGGGTGTCAGCGTCGGAAGCGCTTCCGCCGCCGGAAGGATCCGGCACTGCGTGACGGTCTCGTCCCGCCGCTGGCTGGAGATGTCAAAATAGCCCATAGAGTCGATCTCATCGCCCCAGAACTCCATACGCACCGGCTGTTCCTCCGCCGGCGAAAACAGATCAAGGATTCCGCCGCGGCGTGCAAACTGGCCGGGCCCTTCCACCTGTTCCGTGCGCTCGTAGCCGCAGCGGATCAGGGCCTCTTCCAGGTCCTCGATGGCATAGGTCTCCGCAGACGAGATGGTGAAGGCCGCTCTCTGCAGCAGGTCTTTCGGGATGGTCCGCTGCAGCAGGGCCGAGACGGAAGCCACCGTCACAGAGCTTTCGCCCTTTTGCCCGCTCTCCAGAAGGGAGGAAAAGACCTCCAGCCGCTTCTGTTCCGTCCGGCGTGAGACGGCTTCCGTCGGGAGAAAGCAGTATTCTCTCAGACCGAGGCAGTCCGCCGGGCGCTGCAGCATGCTGCGCAGGTCCCTGGCAAAGTTTTCCGCCGCGGTGTCGTCCGGACAGATTACAAACAGTGGCCGGTCCATGGTCCCACAGAGTGCCGCGGCCAGATTTGCCCGATGCACCGCCGAGAGTCCGGATACGAGCGCAGGAAGTCCGCCGCCCTCCAGCAAAGACGGGAGGGCGGCCAGTTCCTTATGATTCAGAATCTGGTTTACTAATTCCTTCATCCCTGAAAAGCGACCATGGATTTCAGTTTCGACGGGCTGAGGCAGCGGGAATAGAAATCCGTCAGGATTCTCCGTGCTACCGGTTTGATCTCCGCCGTCCCGCGGATCGGTTTTGCGGTGAGCAGCACTTCCGCACCGCCAAGACGGTAGGTGCAGGGGACTTCCATATAGCCGAAGCGTTGGAAAAAGCGCCGGAGCTTCCTCAGATACTCTCCGTCCTCGCTGTCGTCAAACACCGTGAGTTCCGCGAGGATTCCCTGCCTGTCCGCATAGCGCTTATGGAGCAGCCGCATGGCCTCCACGCCGCGGCCCCGTCCCTGATACCAGGAGAAAATGCCGAAGTACTTCAGCAGCACATAGCCATAGACATTCCGGATGCCGCAGAGCGCATAGCCCTCTGTCATACCGGTTTCCTCATCGTAAAACAGAAGAAATTCCTGATCCCCTCTGCGGACAGCCCTTCGGACCGAAGAGAGCGGCAGGAGTTCCCTGCTGTCAAAATCAATCTTCACTGCGTTGTAGTAGCGGCCGAGCTCCGCTGCGGTCGCCTCTCTCACTTTGAGCATGTTCCGTATCTCCTTCTGCAGCCGGTCTCATCCGGCATACCGGTCCCGCTCCGCCACCGCCATGGCGTCGCAGCGGTTGTTGTACGGATTGTCCGCGTGGCCCTTGACCCAGTGATAGTGCATCTCGTGCTTTTCGGTCAGATCCAGCAGAATCTCCCAGAGATCCGGATTCAGGGCCGGTTCCTTTTTATTCCGCATCCAGCCCTTTTTTCTCCAGCTCTCCGCCCAGCCTTTTTCCAGTGCGTCGATCACATAGCGGGAGTCGGACCAGAGATCCACGCTGCAGGGCTCCTTCAGCGCCTGCAGCGCGGAGATAACGCCGGTGAGCTCCATCCGGTTGTTGGTGGTCTGTTTTTCTCCGCCGGAGAGCTCTTTCTCCACGCCGTTGTAGATCAGGATGGCTGCCCAGCCGCCGGGTCCCGGGTTTCCGCTGCAGGCGCCGTCGGTATAGATGCTGACCTGTTTCATTCGGCGTCCGGTTCCCCGTCACCGCTGTCCGCGGTGTCCGTCTCCTGGAAGGTCGGAAGCTCTTCCGGTTCATCCGGCGCTTCCTCCCGTTCGGTCTTCTCCATATCGATGACGCGGCTTCCCGCGACCGGGCGCATGACGCGCACGCCCTGGGAGGCGCGGCCGTAGCGGGAGATGTTCTCCACCGCCACGCGAATCATCGTGCCGTCGTCCGTAACGATCAGGATATCCTCACCCGGACGGACCAGCTTCACAGATGCCACCGGACCGGTCTTCTCGGTCACCCGGTGGTTTGTCACGCCGAAGCCGCCGCGGCTCTGATAGCGGTATTCACCCACGTCGGTACGCTTGCCGAAGCCCTTTTCCGTAATGCTGAGGATGTCTTCACCCTCTGCACTGCTGCCGGCGCCGACTACCACGTCGTCTTCCCGCAGGCGGATACCGCGCACGCCGACTGCCGTACGGCCCATGACACGCACGTCACTCTCCGGGAAGCGGATGGCAA
>CAZMXF010000218.1:0-4784 GCA_964570015.1 uncultured Oscillospiraceae bacterium
GGCGCAGTTCCCGGACCAGCGCAAAGATTCTGTCCGTCGTGACGCCCCCCTGCAGTGCTCGGAGGTTCGCCCCCTGGATGACAGGACCTTCCGCCGTCGGATCGGAGAAGGGAATCCCCAGTTCGATGAGGTCCGCTCCGTTTTCCGCCGCAGCACGGACCGCCGCCGCAGTTGTCTCCAGATCCGGATCCCCGCAGGTGATGAAGGCAATAAAGGCCTTCCCGTTTTCAAAGGCCTGATGAATCTTACTCACGGATATCCTCCCCTCTGTAGCGCGCGATGGCCGCGCAGTCCTTGTCTCCCCGGCCGGAGATGGTAATCACCAGGATCCGGTCTTTTTCCATGGCCGGCGCCAGCTTCATGGCATAGGACACCGCGTGGGCAGACTCGATGGCAGGGATGATGCCCTCGGTCCTTGCCAGATACTCAAAAGCACAGACCGCTTCCTCATCCGTCACGGGCACATACTCGGCTCTGCCGATGTCGTGCAGATAGGCATGCTCCGGTCCGATCCCGGGATAATCCAGACCTGCCGAGATGGAATAAACCGGCGCGATCTGGCCGTATTCATCCTGGCAGAAATAGGACTTCATCCCGTGGAAGATCCCGAGCCTTCCCGTGGCGATGGTCGCCGCGGTTTCAAAGGTGTCGACCCCGCGGCCCGCGGCCTCACAGCCGATCAGGCGGACCGACGGATCCTCAATAAAGTGGTAGAAACTCCCGATGGCATTGGATCCGCCGCCCACGCAGGCCAGGACCGCATCGGGCAGCCGTCCCTCCTTCTCCAGGATCTGTTCCCGGATTTCCCGGGAGATGACGGCCTGAAAGTCCCGCACAATCGTCGGAAACGGATGCGGGCCCATGACCGAGCCGAGGCAGTAGTGTGTGTCGCTGATGCGGCTGGTCCACTCCCGCATGGCTTCGGACACCGCGTCCTTCAATGTCGCGGTCCCTGTCGTCACCGGGATCACCTCGGCCCCCAGCAGCTTCATCCGGTAGACGTTCAGCGCCTGCCGGCGGGTGTCTTCTTCTCCCATGAACACCACGCAGGACATGTCCATCAGCGCCGCGGCCGTGGCTGTGGCGACGCCGTGCTGTCCGGCGCCGGTCTCGGCAATCAGGCGGGTCTTGCCCATTTTCTTTGCCAGCAGCGCCTGTCCCAGGACATTGTTGATCTTATGTGCGCCCGTGTGATTCAGGTCCTCCCGCTTGAGATAGATCTTCGCTCCGCCCAGGTCCTCTGTCATCTTCGCGGCATAGTAGAGTCTGGACGGTCTTCCCGCATAGTCATTGAAAAGCGCGGTGAGCTCCCGGTTGAAGGCGGGATCGTTCTTAAAATGATCATAGGCCTGTTCCAGCTCGATGACCGCATTCATCAGCGTCTCGGGGATATACTGGCCGCCGTGGATCCCGAAACGGCCTCTCGGATTTGTCATGGGATATCCTCCTCTCGCACGGCGGTCACAAAGGCCGCCATTTTTTCCGGATCTTTTTTTCCTCCGGTCTCGATCCCGGAACTGACGTCCAGCACATAGGGGCGCAGGTCCCGGATCGCTGCTTTCACGTTCTGCGGGTTCAGCCCGCCCGCCAGAAAGTACCTGCGCTTTGCGCCCTTCAGCAGAGCCCAGTCAAAGGCGGTTCCGCCTCCCGCGCCGGCATCCAGTAGGATTTCATCCGCAGTGCTTGCCTCGGCCCGGTGCAGGTCCTCTTCCGATGCAATCCGGAAGGCCTGAATCAGCGGCCGGCCGGTCAGCGTCCGCAGGCGGGAGAGGTATGCTTCGTCCTCCGCTCCGTGGAGCTGGGCAATGTCGATCACATTTTCATTCAGCAGGCCCGCCACAACTTCCGGATCCTCACTCACGAAAACGCCAACCGCACGGATATCGGGGCTGAGCAGCTGTTTCAGGCTCTTTGCCTCTTCCGGGCTTACACAGCGCCGGCTTGTTTCCCAGAAGACGAAGCCGATATAATCCGGCTGCAGCGCATTGGCCGTCTCAATGTCACAGGGGCGGGACAGTCCGCAGAGTTTGATTTTGGTCATTCGGCACCTCTCAGTTCCGCCAGCATGGCCCGCTTATCCGTCGCGCGCATCATGGCCTCCCCCACCAGAACGGCATCTGTACCGATCTCCCGGAGTGCCGCCGCATCCGCGGCGGTTCTGACGCCGCTCTCGGAGACGAACAATACCTCCGCAGGGATCTGTTCCCGCAGGCGCCGGCTGTTTTCCGTATCCACGCTGAAGTCCCGGAGGTTCCGGTTGTTGACCCCGATAATCCTTGCCCCCGCCTCCAGTGCCATGTCGACCTCGCCTTCGTCATGGGTCTCGACCAGGGCCGAAAGCCCCAGCGTCTCACAGACCTGCAGATACTCCCTCAGCTGCCGGGAGGACAGAATGGAGCAGATCAGCAGGATCGCAGAAGCGCCCAGCAGCTTCGCTTCATAGATCATATATTCATCCACGGTAAAATCTTTTCTCAGGCACGGAAGAGAAACCGTCTCCGCGATCTCCCGAAGATACCGGTCGCTGCCCAGAAACCACTTTGGCTCCGTCAGCACGGAAACGGCATCCGCCCCGGCCTCCTGATACTCTCTCGCAATCTGAAGATAGGGGAAGCTCTCCGCGATGACCCCCCGGGACGGGGAAGCTTTCTTGCACTCACAGATAAAGGAAAGACCCGGTCGCTTCAGCGCTTTCTCAAAACTGCCGTCTCCCTTTTCCATCCGGCTTGCTTTCTGTCGGATGATTTCCAGCGGGCAGGCCTGTTCGGCAAGGGCAACGCGTTCTTTCGCATGCGCTGCCAGCTGCTCCAGGATGCTCATGTCTCTGCCTCCGGCCGGTTGCTGACCTCGATGAAACGATCCAGGGTTTCCGCCGCCTTTCCGGAATCGATCAGCTCCGCCGCCAGAAGGATTCCCTCCTGCATCGAATCGGCTTTTCCGGCAATGTACAGCGAAGCCCCTGCGTTCATCAGCACGGCATCCCGTTTGGGTCCCTTCTCTCCTCGCAGAATGCCCCGGGTGATTTCCGCGTTTTCCTCCGGGGTGCCGCCCCGCAGGGCTTCCTTCGCACAGCGGGTAAAGCCGAAGTCCTCCGGCGTGATGACCGAGGAGCGGTACCATCCGTCCCGGATCTCATAGACCGTGGTGGGCGCGCTCATGGAGATTTCATCCAGCTTGTCCTGACCGTACACCACCATTCCGCGGCGGATGCCGAGGTTAATCAGCACCTGGGTCAGCGGGGCAACCAGATACTCGTCATAGACGCCGAGCAGCTGCATGGCCGGCATGCCTGGATTCGTGAGGGGACCCAGAATGTTGAACACCGTGCGGAAGCCCAGCTCTTTTCGGATCGGTCCGACATACTTCATGGAGGAGTGATACTGCTGGGCAAAGAAGAAGCACATCCCTACCTCATTCAGCAGCTCGATACAGCGGGCAGGGCTCTGCCGGATGTTGACGCCGAGCGCTTCCAGGCAGTCCGCCGTACCGCAGAGGGACGAAGCCGCGCGGTTTCCGTGCTTGGCAACCTTCACCCCGCCGGAAGCCGCCACCAGCGCCGAGGTGGTCGAGATGTTGAAGCTCCGGGCGTTGTCGCCGCCGGTTCCCACGATCTCAAAGATGTCCATCCCGGTGTCCACCCGGGTCGCGTGGTCCCGCATGGCAGCCGCGCAGCCGGCGATCTCGTCGGTCGTCTCGGCTCTGGCGCTCTTGGTGGAGAGGGCCGCGAGAAAGGCCGCGTTCTGGGTTGGTGTCGATTCGCCGCTCATGATCTCGTTCATGACGGTATAGGCCTCGTCGTAGCTGAGATCTCCCTTGTTGACGATTTTTTCTATGGCTTCGCGTATCATGGGTATCTCTCCTTTTTCCGGATTTTGTATACTGTTTCGATATCTCCGCAGGGGCAAAAGAAAACGCCCCTGACAGATTGCTTCTGTCAAGGACGAATAAAAACTTATCCGCGGTGCCACCTTGATTCACGGTCTGACCCGTGCGCTTGGCAGGATACCAGCATATCCCCGGCAACTGACGTATGCCTCACGTTGCAGAATACTCTGCGGGCTGTACCCGCATTTGACTGCACCCTCGGCGGTCCATTTGACAAGCAGTTTCTCACCTGACTCTCAGCACCGCAGGCTCTCTGTGGAGGCTTTCTTGCCGTTATCTCCGCTTCAACGGTTTAGTGTATGAAATTAATGCAGATATTACCACCGGTTTCTTCTTCTGTCAAGGGCATAAATGAATTTTTTTGCGTCTAAGCAGAGAGTTTCCAATAAAAATGCCGTTTCTTTTTGGGTGTGCAAAATGGGGAAGTTGCCCTTCAGGCAGCTTCCCCGGATTTCACTTTTTTTCTTTCTGACCGCCGTTTACGATCCAGACCCCGAGACTCACCAGGAGCAGGGAAAGCAGGCATCTCGGAACATCCAGATTCTTCCCCTCGCCCAGAAGGAGCGCTGAGAGGATCACCCCGAAGACGGGATTGGCAAAGCTGTAGACCGTGATGTGAGATACGGGATGCCTCTGCAGCAGCAGGGACCACAGCGTGTAGGCCACGGCAGACAGAAGGCCCAGATACAGCATCAGGAGCCAGGCCTGCGGGGAAAGCGGACGGAGTCTTCCTCCCGCCAGGAAACTGACCGCCGCCATCACGCTCCCGCCGATGATAAACTGCCAGCCGCTGAGTGTAACGGGATTCTCCAACTGAGAAAAGCGCTTGATCAGGACGGTGGAACAGGCATAGGAAAAGGCCGCCAGGAGCAGAAAGCCCTCTCCGTCCCAGCGAAAGC
>CAZMXF010000219.1:0-4744 GCA_964570015.1 uncultured Oscillospiraceae bacterium
AGAAGCCTTCATGTACTCCGATGTGCTGCGAAGCGCGGTTTTGTCTTCTGTCAGCAGCCCTGCGACCTGTGCCCCCGTCTTCCAGTCGAAGACATCGCCCAGTGCATTCAGGGCAACCAGGGCCCCGATCTTCAGATCACCCAATTGTACGGCATAGCTTCCGATTCCCGTCTTCATGCAGGTGTCCATCCCTCCGATCTTGCCAACCGTGGCGCCGCAGCCGGCCCCGTAGTTTCCGTCCCGGTAGTTCGGCGCTTCCATGGCAACCTTCGCCGCCTTGTAACCCATCTCCGCGTTCGGCCGGACAAAGGGATCTCCGACGGTCAGATCGAAGAGATCCGACTGCACCACCAGCGGCACCTTCGTGACGCCGACATCGAAGCCGATCTGTTTTTCTTCCAGATACTTCATCACGCCGTTTGCCGCGCCGAGACCGAAAGCACTGCCGCCCCCAAGGACGATCGCATGGATGGTCTGTGCCGCCATCAGGGGATTCAGCAGGGGCGTTTCTCTGGAGGCGGGTCCGCCGCCGCGGATGTCCACGCCTGCCCGCATTCCGTCCTCACAGATCAGCACGGTACAGCCGGTTCCGGCGTCCGCGTGTTCAACCTGTCCGATTCTGATTCCCTGGATTTCGCTGATCGGTATTTCCGTCATCGCTGTACCCTCCCTGTTTTATTCTTCCTGCCGGTCAGGCCAGACAGGATTCGGTCTCGTAGACCTTGCCTTCCTTCATGACGAATGCACAGTCCAGAAGTGCCTTCGGGTCGTGCATGATGTCCCGGCTCCAGGCGGAGATGTCCGCGGACTTGCCGGGTTCGACAGAGCCGATCTCGTTTGATAGGTCCAGGATCTCGGCGTTGATACGCGTAGCGGCCATCAGGGCGCGGAAGGGGTCCATCCCGCTGTTCATCCACGCCATGAACTCATAGCCGCTCTCGTAATTCTGGTGGTTGGCCACAAAGTCCGTGCCGTAGCCCAGTTTGATTTTGCTGCTGCAGATGACTTCACGGCCGGCCTGCAGGGCATCCTTGTACAGTTCCAGCTTCTGTCGGAACTCGGGCTGCTTGTCCTTGATGGCTTCGGGATCGTAGTGCACCGCTTCTTCATAGGGCGAGAAGGTCGGCACCAGATACAGTCCCCTGTCCTCGAACATCGCCGCTGTCTCCCTGTCCATGAGGGAGCCATGCTCCATGCCGTCGATGCCGAAGCGGATCAGCTTCTGCATGAGGGTCGGGGTATAGACATGGGCCGTCACCTTTTTGCCCAGTTCATGGGCGGTGCGGATGATGGCTTCCAGCTCCTCGTCGTTGAGCTGCTGCTGCACCGGGGTGTCATTCGGTGTAAAGAAGCCGCCCGTGGCCATGATCTTGATGAAGTCACTGCCGTACTTGATCTGTTCCCGGACGGCCCCGACGAAGAAGTCCCTGCCGCTGCCCAGGGTCGTTCGCTGGTGCTGCAGCATTGCGGAGAGTTCCGGATTCCGGGAGAAGCCCTGGGAGAGATCCCCGTGGCTGCCGGGAGAACACAGGAACAGCGGGGCTGCGAGGATCCTGGAACCCTCCAGATATCCCGCCGCAATGGCGCGCTTCACATCCAGCACGCCGTAGCCCTTGCTGGTGATGCCGCCCACATGGCGCACCGTGGTGAAGCCTCTCTGCAGCGCCTTCTTGGCGCAGCGGGCAATCGCCAGCGTTTTGGATTCTTCCGAGGTCGTATAGACCTCCTCACGAACCGTGTGCCAGTCGAAGAAGTCCATGTGCATATGCGCGTCGATCAGGCCCGGTGTCACCTGGTATGCGCTCAGATCAATCTCCTCGGTGCCCTCCGGAGCCGGGACCGACTCGCCCACAGCCGCGATGCGCCGGTCTTCCACCAGGATCTGCCGGTTTTCTTTCCATTCCTCTGTCACGCCGTCATACAGCCGGCCACAATGAATCCGCTTATATTTTCTTTCCATGTCCTTCTCCTTGTATCTGGTAAATTCGCGAAGGTGTTCTCCCCGCCCGAGGCCGGAAGAACACCCGTTTCGTCTCAAAGTCCGTATATTCCCGTGTATTTCTCTGTAAGGTATTGCAGGTATCTGCCCGCCGAGAGTTCTTCCCCGGTGGCATCCCACAGGACCTGCTGCGGGGTCTTCGTGGAAGCGAAGCGGTGGATATGCGACACGTTCCAATTCAGTATCCGGGAGAAGTCTCCCTTCCTGACCCGGTCGAACAGATCCGGGATTTCTTTCTGCATGGCATAGAGGAAATGCCCGTCATAGCAGTTGCCCAGCACATAGCTCTGGAAGTAACAGATATACCCGCTGAACCAGTGCATATCCTGCAGGATGCCCTCGGCGTCATTCATCGGGCAGACACCCAGATAGGCAAGTGACTTCTCGTTCCAGGCCGCCGGCAGTTCCTCGTAAGGCAGGCTCCCGTCCAGGAGCGCCTTCTCCAGCTCATACCGAAGAATGATATGGAGGTTATACGTCAGTTCATCCGAGGTGAGCCGCAGGGGTGAAACGTGAAGCGCGTTCAGCGCCCGGTAGAAGCGCTCGGGGGACACGCCCTTCAGCTCCGGGAAATACTTCTCCGCCACCGGCAGGAAATGCTCCCAGAATGCCAGACTCCGTCCCAGGATGTTCTCCTGGAAGCGCGCCTGGGACTCGTCCACCGGCAGGGAGGTGGACACCGCCAGCGTTGTGCCGTCCAGCTCCCGGCCCATGTTCTGCCAGTGGATGGCATGGCCGCCCTCATGGAGGCTGGAGAGTGTCGCCCGGGTAAAGTCGTCTTCAAAATATCGGCAGGTAAAGCGGATATCTTTGCGGAAGTTGAAGGTGGTGTAGGGATGAGCCCCTTCGTCCACCCTGCCCCGGTCAAAGTTGAACCCAACAGCCTGCAGCACCTCCCGGCAGAAGGCCTTCTGCTTCTCCACCGGGAAACAGCCCCGCAGCGGTGCGGGATCCGGTTGGGGCAGCGTGCTCAGGCGCTGTACAAAAGGCACCAGAAATGCCTTCAGTTCCTCAAACAGTCCGTCGATCTGCTGTCGGGTGGTACCGGCTTCCCATTCGTCCATGAGTCCGGTCACCGGGTCACCGGCAAAGCCAGCACAGCTGATCAGATCCTTCTTGTACTTGAACTCCTGCTTCAGGTACGGCAGAACCATTGCGAAGTCGTTTTTCGCCCGGGCTTCGGCCCACACATGCTCTGTCTTGAGATTGTGGTCGGCATAAGCGGCGTATAGATCCTCGGGCACCTTCGACAGCTTGTCAAACGTACGCCGCGCCTTCTGTACCATGATCCGAAGTACTCTGTCCTCCGGTGGTTCCGCCTCCATCTCCTGAAGAAGTGCCTCCATCTCTGGAGACGTTTCCAGGGCGTGGATCCGGCCGGCAAGGAAACCCATCTCGGCACCGCGGTACTCCGCAGCGTCTCTCGGCATCATGACCCGCATGTCCCAGGAGAGGGTCTGGCTGATGTTGTTCAGCATGTCGATCTTCTGCATAAGTGCGCGGAACTGCTCTTCTACCCCTTGCTTCATCGTTCAGTTCTGTCCTTTATTTTGCGCCGCGCCTGCGTCGTTTCCGTTGCACAGGTGGCAGGCCACAATACTCCTGCCATTTGGCATGAGTTCCGGGCAGGTTTCACCGCATACTGGCATGGCGCAGCGGCAGCGGGTGCGGAAGCGGCAGCCGGGAGGCGGATTGATCGGGCTGGTGACGTCCCCTTCCAGAATGATCCGGTCCGGATGCAGCGTGGGATCCGGGATGGGGATCGCGGAAAGCAGTGCCTGGGTATAAGGGTGTTTGGGATCTTCAAAAATCGTCTCGTGGTCGGAGAGCTCCACCAGTTTTCCCAGATACATGACCGCGATCTGGTCGCTGATGTGCTTCACCACGCTCAGATTGTGGGAGATAAACAGATACGTGAGCTTCAGCTCTTTCTGCAGATCTATGAGCAGGTTCAGGATCTGCGCCTGAACACAGACATCCAGTGCGGATACGGGTTCGTCCAGCACGACGAACTCCGGCTCCAGAATCAGTGCGCGGGCAATCCCGATGCGCTGCCGGCGGCCGCCATCCAGCTCATGGGGATAGGAATTGGCAAGCCGGCGTTCCAGGCCCACCAGGTCCATAATGCCCAGGACCTTGCTCTCACGTTCCGCGGAACTCATGCCGCGGCTGCGCTGTCGCAGGGACTCCTCGATGAGGCTCTTCACGCTCATGCGGGGGTTCAGCGAGGAGTAGGGATCCTGAAATACGATCTGCATCTTCCGGCGCATCTCCCGCATCTCGCGCGGTGACAGTTCGAGGATGTTTTTGCCGCGGTAGAGGACTTCTCCGTCCGTGGCTTCGTGGAGTCTCAGGATAACGCGGCCGGTGGTGGACTTGCCGCAGCCGGATTCGCCCACCAGGCCCAGTGTTTTGCCTTCCTCGATAGAGAAGCTCACGTCATCGACGGCGTGGAGCAGTCCCTTCGGGGTGGTGAAAAATTTTTTGAGATGCCGGACTTCCAGCAGCGGTTCACTCATGATGCTTCCCCCCTTCTCCCTGCGCCAGGAAGCACTTGACCCAGTGGGTCTCGTTCAGATGCACTGCTTCCGGCTTTTCTGTTTTGCACCGCTCGGTGCAGTGGGGGCAGCGGGGATGGAACGGGCAGCCGGCGGGGATGTCGGTGGGATCGGGCGGCAGCCCGGAGATCACCTTCAGGCGCTCCTGGTCCCGGTGAACATCCGGGATGGAATCGAACAGGGCCCG
>CAZMXF010000220.1:0-4697 GCA_964570015.1 uncultured Oscillospiraceae bacterium
AGCGGTTCACATAGTCCCAGACCTCCCGGTTGTTGGTATGGAAGATATGCGCCCCGTAAACATGGGCCTTGATTCCCTCCACATCCTCGGTATAGACGTTACCCGCAACCGTCGGGCGCTTATCCACGACAAGGACCTTCTTCCCCGCTTCTGTCGCTTCCCGCGCAAACACCGCGCCGTACAGTCCCGCTCCGACGATCAGATAATCATACATGAGTTTTTCCTCCATGGTTTTACTCTTTTTCCGGATTCAAATCTGCATCAGTATAAATCATCCGCGTGAAAATGGCAAGCCTCAGGTCCGCCCGGACGCTTTTTGGATGTTAACAGCTTATGAACCTTCCTGTCATACGGGTGGCTTTTGCTTGACAGAGCCCGAGCCGGGTCGTATACTTTCCACGCAGGATTCTTCCTGACTCTCCTCCTTCGGAGTGATATGATCCATGGCTTATCAAGATTCTTCGCTCACTCCTTACCACGGCAGTGAGCCCTACATATTCATCAGTTACTCCCACCGCAACGCGGACCGCGCCTCCGCAATCATCCGCAGTCTGAACCGTGCCGGCTATCGCGTCTGGTACGACGAGGGGCTGATCCCCGGACGAGAATGGGACGAGAACATTGCCCGCATCATCATGGGCTGCGGTTATTTCATTGCATTGATCACACGGGAATACCTCGCTTCCTCCAACTGCAAGGACGAGCTGAATTACGCTCGGGACAAGAACAAGCCTATCCTTCTGATCTATCTGGACGAAGTGGCGCTTCCTGCCGGTATGGAACTGCGTCTTGGGCGCCTGTTTGCGGTACATTACAACCAATACTCCACTATTGAGGAGTTTTATCTCAAGGTTTTCTCGGCGGATGGGCTCGCCCGGTGCAACCGGCGTTCGATGCCGCCCGTCTCCGGAACGGCTTCGAATGCGTACTCCCGCACTTCGTCTTCTGCCTCCCGTTCTTCCTCCGCAGGCGCATCCGGAAGGACTGTGTCAAACGAGCGTACCCGCGAGGCTCCGGCAAAGCCGCGTGCCAAGGCGGAACCGGCTTCTTCCGGTTCGGGGCTGAAAGTCTTCGGCGCGCTGTTGATTCTCGCCCTGCTGATCGGCATCGGATATCTGCTATACTATTACTATTCCGATTCGGTCAGTCCGGTTCCCTCCCTGCCTCCGGCGCCCCCGGTACAGTCCGTTGCCCCCACTGTTTCCACGGAGGCAGAATTGGACATTGAGACGACGCCCACTCCCACGATTGAGCCCTCACCGACCGTGGAACCTGCCCCCACCCCGACGCCGGAGGTCACACCTGTTCCGACCCCCGTACCGACACCAACTCCGACGCCTATGCCAGTTGTGACGCTGGAGCCCACACCGACTCCTGCTCCGACGCCGCCCCCGACTCCCACACCAACTCCGGAGATAATCCCGACGGTGGAACCGCAGCTGGTCGATCCGACGCCGACTCCGGAGATCGGAAGTGTTGTGATTGTGGAATCGGGTGGGATCTCTGACAGCACGGTCACCGTTGTGCCTTCCCCATAACAAATTCAGAGCGCAGTACGAACGATGGTTCGCTGCTGCGCTCTGTTTTTCTTTTTATCCTTACGGCTGCTCTTCTTCGAGCCGCTGCGGTGAGAAGGCCTCCTGCTGCAGTCTCGCCCGGGTGATCAGTTCATCGATGCTGTATTCCCGGAAGCTGCCGAGATATCGGTTCATCTCCCCGCTCCGGTATACTTTCTCCGGGATCAGGCTGTAGACAATCAGCTCCTGCCGGTCTGCCAGCCGGTCAAGCACGGAAGAAGCGTAGTACACCGCCGTATCACTGTCTGAATTCAATGAAACCGCATTCATATTGCCGTTAAAGTACAGATACAGCCTCGTCGGTGTGAATTCGTAGCGAAAATCCCTTCCTGTCATCACATCCAGGTTCATATCAAAGGAAAGCGGCACCCGACGGATTTCCTCTCCGTTTTCATAAACGACCAGACTGCCGTCAGGGAAAGCGCAGAAGAGCCGCCCCGCATACCAGGAAAAAGACTTCGCCTTTTCTCCGGAATAGGGGATCGTCATTCTGAGCTCTCCGTTAAAACTGCAGATACAGATCTCTTTCGTGCCGGAGAAGATGACCCCGTCTTCTGTAAATGCAACCAGGCTGAGATCGTCCGGTGCCCCCGGAAGGAACGTGACCGTACCGTCCTCTGTACTGATCAGGACGGCATGCCTGCTTGCATCACGCGGATCCGTACATGCGGCAAAAATCCGTTTTCCGTCAGGAGAAAGGGTCAGCGGCGATGGCAGGAGGACAGAATTCTCCTCGCAGATCAGGACGCAGTCTCCCATTGCTTCATCCACATCCAGCTCACGCATTTCTCCGTCGGTCAGCCGGAAAAGCACAATCCTGTTATAAGCGTCCCGATCATGCGCTGCCAGCATCTCACCCTGAACGGTCACGGGAGAGGGTGCCGCATAGTATCGGTCCAGATAAATCGCTTCCGTTCGGGAAGCAGGTTCGAACCAGCCTTCTGCCGTAAAATAGTCATGCAGCGGGAGCTCAGTTTCGGATAAGGTCTCTCCGCTTTCCATATCCAGCCCGACAAGCGAGAGTCCTCCGTCCTTTCCGCTGATGCGCAGCAGCCAGGCATTCCCGTTGTACTCCGTCAGGAGGTGCCAGGCGTCTCCGTCGTCAAGCTCGCGCCGATGCTCCATTTTCCGTGTTTCGAGGTCATAGAGCAGCAGCGTCCTCTCTGCCTGCACCAGCAGCCGCTCTCCCTCGCGCAGGAAGCTGTCCGGCCGATACGGAGTCCCTTCGCCGTCAAAAGCCGAGAAGGTATCATCGCTGACGCTTTCATAGATACTGATATTCCCTTCCGAACGCAGTACATATTGAAGCTCCTGATACGTTCCTGCTCTGACGCCAACGACGCGGTCCAGACCTTTCGGAAACATTTTGACCAGTGTGACCCTGCCGCTGTCGGCAAACAATGTGCCGATCATGCCGTCCCCCGTGATGAAGTTTACTTCCCCGGCATCGGCGGAAACAAGGCTCAGGACCTCCCGTTCCACATTTTTGCTGCCAAGCAGATTTCCGTCTCTGTCAAAACGGCTGATACTGCTGCCCAGCGCGAGATATAGATCGTTCTTTTCTCCGCCAAACAGCATTTTGCCCGCTTCGGCGCTCCCATCCGCGGTAAGCTGCTGCTTCCACCGTTCCTCCCCATCCCGGAAAGCTTGCAGAGTATGCCTGACTTCCGTCAGATTGGTCACGCTCCCCGACTCTCTCATTGCCTTCTCTCCGTCGGTTCCCAGGAGATAAAAGTCACCCTCTGTATCGAAACAGAAGCCTTCCATCCGGCGGCAGACCGGCTCCAGCGGTACAAACTCCGCAGTCCCCGTTTGAAGAATTCCCGCCCGGTACTCAAACTCTCCGATGCGGCTGCGCTTTACCCTGAGTTTTACAGCGATCTGCCTGTCGTCCGGAGACCAGCAAAGCTCCGTGATATAGTCGTCAGACCCCTCCGGCAGAGGCAGACGCCGGATCACCTCTCCTTCCGCGCTGAACAGCAGGACGCCGTTGATGTCTCCGGCCGCGATCATCGTTCCGCTGTGGTTTGGACTGAATGGGCAGACTGCTGTCGTGATCGGTGTCCGCCAGTTTTCCTTACCCGTTCGGTAATCTGTCGATACCAGACCGCCATCTTCGACAAAGCAGAGCAGTGCCCCGTCTGTTCCCTCGACAGGCGACACGGGCACAGTGTTTTCCGATACGCGGAAGGCAGCGATTTCCCTCCTTGTATTGAGATCATAACTCCGAAAAAGTCCGCTGTGATCCATACACACCAGGGTTTTCCCGTCTCGGCTGACAAAAAGCTCCTCGATATCGGCAGCTTCGTCGATCCGCCAGGTTTCCAGCCAATGATACGGCGTCAGATACGCGTAACTTGCCTGAGAGAGAGCATACTGCGCTTCATCTGTGACCGGACGGTCCGTTTCTTCGCTCGGCAGAGCCTGCAGCGCGTCGCTTAAAGCCTGCAGCCGGTCCTGTGTGTCATACTCGTCCAGGGACTTCATCGCCAGAAGGCGGGATTCGCTGATCAGCGACTGCCGGTAGTTTTTGCTGATCTGTGCGTTGCTCCAGATCAGCCAGGAAATGGCCGCCGCCGCCAGGACAGTTGTCACCGAGAACGCCGCGGCGAGGCGTCTGCGGCGATAGCGCTCCCGCCGCATCACCAGTTCGTCGTACTGGCAGCCCAGCAGCACCGCAGCCAGCCGCGGCAGTTCCGTTCTCCGCGCAGCTCTGAAGTCCCCCCTGTAATCACAGGCCAGCGGCTCGATCTCCGTCTCGACCGTGATTTTTGTTCCGTCCTCGGCAGTGACTTCTTCTTTCCCATGCCGCAGAAGGTCAGGAAACACTTCCGGAGGTTCTCCCTCTGACAGCACGCAGAGCACATGCTCCGGCCCCCGGAGTTTCAGGAAGGTCTCCAGTTCATGCAGGCACCATACGGATTGCTTGTATCCGGGCGAACAGATCACAATCAGGTATTCCGAGGCTTTCAGCGCATCCTCGATTCGCCTGGAGAGGTTGCTGGTGATCGAGAGTTCCTCCTGATCGCGGAAGATCCGGTCGATTCTTTCTTTTCCCGAGGAACTGCGGATCCCCCGCGGCACCCGAAAGTGTTCCAGGCTGTTCTGGATCTCCTTCGC
>CAZMXF010000221.1:0-4693 GCA_964570015.1 uncultured Oscillospiraceae bacterium
CTCCCTCGGCTTCAAGGTGGAGATGGATGATTTCGGCTCCGGTTATTCCTCGCTGAACATGGTTTCGTCGCTGCCCATCGACGCCTTGAAGCTGGACATGCAGTTTATCCGCAACGCCTTCAAGCCGGGCGGCAGCACCCACATGATCGAGATCATCATCGACATCGCCGACTATCTCCATGTCCCGGTCATTGCCGAAGGCGTGGAGACCGAAGACCAGCTCACCACTCTCAAGGATATGGGCTGCGACATTGTTCAGGGCTACTTTTTCTCCAAGCCGGTGCCCGCTTCGGAATTCGAGGCCTTCATTCTCCAGAAGAAGGAATCCGACCGGGCCCAGTATGCCGGGGCCGAGGTGGAAAGCGCAGACCAGATCATTCTCTCGGTGCGGGAAGCCGAAACCAGCGAAGCCGTCGCGGTAGAAGCGGCCAAAGAGGCGCAGAAGGACGCCGGAAAGCGCGAGCGCAGCGGGATCCATCTGCGCACGGCCAATCTGTTCTTCGCCGTGCTGGCCATTCTGGCCGCAGTCTCTCTTTTCATCTCCGACATCGCCGCCGCAAAAGGATATCAGCGGGTGGAAAACGCCTGTGACCGGTATATCGCCGCTCAGCTGGCCGCCTCGAACATGGAATCCGCTTCCGACTATCTGACGGATCGTGTCCGCTGCTTCGTTGTCACCGGCGAGGTGCAGTATCTGAAGGACTTCTTCGAGGAAGTCAACGTCACCCGGCGCAGAGACCTGGCGGTGGAAAACCTGGAAGAACTGCTGGCCGGCAGCGACAACACCGCCCTCATGAGTCTGAACTCCGCTCTCCTCCTCTCCAACGAGCTCATCAACACCGAATATCTCGCCATGCGCATGATGGTGGAGATCGGGGATTACGACCCGGCGGATCTTCCGGAAGAAATCACTTCCATCACCCTGAGTTCTGACATCAGGCAGCTTAGCGACGCCGAGCTCCGGCACAAGGCGCAGGACCTTGTCTTCGACAGCAACTACATGCACTTCAAAGACCGCATCCGGGAGAATGTCAGCCTTTGCACACAGTCGCTGATCCGTTCTTCCAGTCTGGAGCTGGAAAATGCCTCTTCCCGGATGACCGTCCTGGTCAATCTTCAGACCGTCCTCACGATTCTCTTCCTGCTGATCGTGTTTGCTGTCATCTATTTCATCAGCACGCTGATCCGCAAGCCGCTTACCAAAATGGTGGATCTCATGCGCACCCAAGAGACCATTCCGCCCACCGGCGCCGAGGAACTCCGCTTTGTCACGCGCACCTACAACTACATTCTCGAAGAAAACCGGATCGCGAGAGAACGCCTCAGCCATGAAGCCTCTCATGACGCCCTGACCGGCCTCTTCAACCGGGGCGCTTACGACATGCTGATGGAGAGTGTGGATACCTCGCACATTGCCCTGCTGGTTGTCGATATCGACTTCTTCAAGTCCATCAACGATACATACGGGCACGCGGTCGGCGACCGTGTACTCAAGCGCGTAGCAGAGGTTCTGCAGGCCAGCTTCCGCTCCGTGGATATCATCTGCCGCTTCGGCGGCGATGAATTCGTCGTCGTGATGACCCGTGTGAACTCTTCCATGGGGCAGCTCGTGATGAACAAGGTCAAACGCGCAAATGAGATTCTCTCCAATCCGAAAGACGATCTCCCACCTGTTACGCTCAGCGTCGGCGTGGCTTTCTCCGACCGTTCGAAACCGCAGGGTGACATCTTCTCCGATGCCGACACCGCACTATATCGTGTGAAGCAGAACGGCCGAGGCAACTGCGCCATCTATTGACCCCGGTGAATCCAATCCCGCAAATCCCTGCAACGGACCGCAGACCTTCTGCGGTCCGTTTTCCATGGAAAAGAATTGACAAACCCAGGCGTCGGTGATATCTTGTTACACTGCTCCAAGCACAGGAACCGAAGCATATTGAACAGATGAAAGCAGGCGGTACGATGCGCATCATCACCATCAGCAGACAGTTCGGCAGCGGCGGGCGCGAGCTCGGGAAGCGGCTCTCCGATCAGCTTGGCTGGGACTATTATGACAAGGAAATTATCGAGACTCTTGCCGAAGACCAGGGCATGGACGCGGATCATGTCCGGGAAGCGCTGAGTCATCACGGCTGGCACAATGTGCAGCTGACCTACCGGAACAGTTTTGCGCACCTGGGCTTTGACCATGGCCTTCGAACACAGCTTCTCGTCCGCCAGCGGGAAATCATCCAGCAGATCGCGGCAGCCGGAAACGACTGTATCATCGTCGGGCGGGATGCCGACGTCATCCTGCAGGAGTACAATCCGTTTCGCGTGTACATCTGCGCAGATCTGCAGGCACGGCTGGATCGCTGTATGGCTTATGAGAAAAAGCAGCCTCGTGCCCTCCGTCTCACGGAGAAGGAGGTCCTTCGAAATATCCGCAGTATCGACAAAAGCCGCGCCCGGATCCGTGAGGTCCTGACCGGAAAACGGCACGGTGATGCCAGCACCTTCGACCTCACCGTGAACGCCACCCATTGGGATATCAAGCATCTGGCCCCTGTCGTTGCGGAGTTTTCCGCACGCTGGTTTGAGGAACAGGAGGCCGCGGCAGCAGAATGACAAGACGGCTTTCAAATAAGGATCTCACTTCCGGAACGGTCTGGAAGCGCCTGTTCCTGTTCTTTCTCCCCATCGCGGCGGGCACCTGTATCCAGCAGCTCTACAACGCGGTTGACGGGCTCATCGTCGGCCGATTTGTCGGAACGGTGGCGCTGGCCGCCGTCGGCGGCAGTTCTTCACAGGTAATCAATGTTCTGATCGGCTTCTTTGTCGCGGTGACTGCCGGCGCATCGGTCGTCATTGCCCAGATCTACGGAGCTGGACGCACAGAAGATGTCCGTATCGCCGCCGGCAATGCCATTGCCGTTTTCGCCCTGCTGGGCTTCCTCCTTATGGCGCTGGGGCTGGTGGCCTCTCCCGCCATGCTCCGCCTCATGCAGACGCCGGAGGATACCCTGCCCGCTTCAATTCTGTATCTGCGGATTTATTTTCTCGGTGTCCCTTTCATTCTCGTCCTGAACATGGAATCCAACATGCTCCGCTCCGTTGGAGATTCGTTCAGTCCCTTCCTCTTCATGGTCGTCGGCTGCATCTCCAACATCATCCTGGATGTGGTTTTTGTGGTGTTTTTCCATTGGGGCGTTGCCGGTGTCGCGATCGCGACAGTTGCCGCACAGATCATCAACATGCTTCTCCTGACCCGCCGCCTGGTCCGTACGGACGAGCCGTATCGGCTGAGCTTTCGTGAGCTGAAGCTGAAGGGGGTTTATCTGAGCAACATGTTCCGTCTCGGAATCCCCGCCGGGCTCCAGAACACCATGTACGGCGTCGCCAACATGATCATTCAGGTCGGTGTCAACTCGCTCGGTACGGTCGTCGTCGCCTCCTGGTCCATGACGGCGAAGGTCGACGGTGTTTTCTGGGCAGTCAGCAATGCCCTCGGCGCCGCCATCACCAGTTTCGTCGGGCAGAACCTCGGCGCCAGGCGGATGGACCGGGTACAGCTCTGTGTCCGCCAGGGCCTTATTCTCGCCTTCAGTATCACTATCGGACTCAGCGGTCTGATCATGCTCGCCGCGAAGCCCCTTCTACACCTTCTGACCAAAGACCCGGCGGTTATTTCCACCACCTGGGAGATGCTTCTTTACTTTGTTCCCTTCTATTTCACCTGGACGCTCATCGAAGTTCTCTCCGCCGTGCTGCGCGGATCCGGCGATGCGGTACGGCCGGTCGTGATCATCGCTTTCGGCATCTGTCTGTTCCGTATCCTTTGGATCTGCACGGTTTTCCGGTGGTTCCATACCGTGCCCATTCTTTGCCTTACGTACGTGGCCTCCTGGACGCTGACCAGTATCATGATCCTCATTTATTTTGTCCGCTCGGACTGGAGAGACCGGACCAAGCGGATTCTCGACAAATAATCTTGCTTTACAGGTATCTGCCACAATTCAAAAGCGCTCCTCCCTGCCGGTTCAACCGGCGGGAAGGAGCGTTTTCTTCCGTTTTCCGTTCTTCTGTTTTACATTTCTTCAAAGACTTCCCGGAAGACGGGCAGTGCCCGCTCGATCATCTCTTTTGAGACACAGTAGCCCAGGCGGAAGTAGCCCTCCACACCGAAGGGCTCCGACGGTACCACAAGCAGGTTTTTCGCCTTGGCCCGCTCGCAGAAGGCACGGTTGTCCCCTCCCGGCGTTTTCACAAAGAGATAGAAGGCGCCGTCCGGCTTCACACACTCATAGCCGATTTCCGTCAGGCCCTCATAGAGCAGCCTCCGGTTGACCTTGTAGGCTTCCAGATCGGGCATACAGTAGATGCACTCGGCAACCGCCCGCTGAATCAGGGACGGCGCGCAGATGTGCCCGCTCGCCCGCGCAGCGCCCGCCACCGCAAGGAAGAGCTCGTGCGAGTCCGCTGCCTCCTCCGGCACATACACATAGCCGATGCGCTCTCCCGGCATACTCAGCGACTTGGACCAGGAATAGCACACGATCGTGTCCCGGTAAATCGTCGGGATGAAGGTCACCTTCGCGTCGTCATACACCAGCTCCCGATACGGTTCATCCGCGATGATGTAGATCGGGTGCCCGTACTGCGCGGCGCGCTCGGTCAGCAGCGCAGTTACCGCGCGGATGGTCTCCTCGGTCAG